>JAIJJM010000920.1 GCA_022728415.1 Collinsella sp.
GAAATCGGCCCAGGTCATAGAAACGCTGCTGCTCATAGCGCCACTACCCGCCCCGCTCAGGAAGGTATTGGTGGTGTTCTGCCCCCAGACAAACGTGCCATTCCCCTGGTTGATGAGCGAAGATAGCGTGTAATAGTTGTTCAGGTTGTAGGTGTGCTGAACCAGGTCGATCCTGCCGTCATTGTTCAGATCGACGCCAGAACCTTCGTTGAGCGAAAGATACCCCGTCACCGCCCCGCCCACCGTGGCGCTACCGCCGCTGTTCGACGTAGTGGAGTTACCTACCAGCGTACCTGCGTTGTTCCACAGGAAGGTGTTGGAGTCCGGCCCGCCTGCGTCGCCAATCCAGAAGTCGAGATAGCCGTCGCCCTCTTTATCAAATGCCACAATCGAGCCGTACCACGTCAGGGTGCCGACGGTGACCTGAATAGCGCTGGAAAAGGTGCCGTCGCCGTTATTGGTAAAGCCGTTGATATAGCCTGTACCGTAGTCATCACGGGTGATAAACAGATCGCCCGTGCCGTTACGGTCGTAATCGGCGATGGAGCTGGTGGCGTAGTTGTTGCCGCTCTGATACAGCGTCAGCGCGGTCTTCGACCAGGTGAGTGGGTCAGTCGATTGCATTACCTGCTGGTTTGCCAGCACCGTCCACATTCCGTGCGTGTCGAGGCCGTAGGTCAGCCCCCAGGCGGTGGTTTTGCTGGCGGTGGTCCAGGTCGGTGTGTAATCAATCGCCGCGTTAACCGTCACCGTGCCGTTGCTAATATTGGCGTTATTGCCGTTGCCCGCCGAGCTTTTTACCTGCGCGGTGACGTTATAGGCGGTCGCAGAAGCCGCCAGCGCGTCGGTATCCGGCAACTGTACATACCAGGTGTTGTGCGCCGGATCGACCACCACCGCACCGCCCGGTTCAGAGGTGTAGGTTTTGCCGTTGATCACCACTTCAACATACTGCCCGCTGGCAAGCGCGGCGGTGATCACCCCGCTGATAATCGGCGTAGTATCGCGCGTGGTCTGGCTGGTAATTTGCGCCAGCGTGGTCGGAATAGAGGTATCGACCATCAGGACAAAATCACTGGAGGAGGTGATATTCCCCGCCAGATCCACCAC
>JAIJJM010000062.1 GCA_022728415.1 Collinsella sp.
AGAGGAATAGCGAGCGCCGGCAGCCGAATTCGCGTAATCAGTTTGGAAGACTGACGCCGCCCCCTTACCCAGAGACACATGCGGCACACCACGGGAATCATCCAAGATCTCGATTTCAGGCCACGGGAAATTATCAAGCGTGAACGGATAGGGGGCATTGCCAAGATAATCGCACCACGCTTTGAGGAACGCCTCCTTGCCCGCCCATTTGGCGGCCAGATGGACGGCCTCGTCATCGTTCTTCAGCCGTGCACGATCCGCCGCCTGACGTACCTCACGAACGGAAAACAGCGAGCGCATGCGCGAGCCGGATTCAGACAGCTGCTCGGCGAATGCGGCGACGTCAACCACGTCATGACCCAAACCAAATGTGCCCATAGCACCCATTATCAGCCATTCAACACGTTTACAACACATCCAGAATAACGAGGTTCACACGGAACGCGGCATCCACAAACGAAAACCCTCGGCCACCCCGCAAGCTGAACTCTGAAAGTCAACACCAAGTCAAACTTTTGACCAACGGTTGGCACAGCGTAAAATGGTGATATTCCAACCGACACTCCGATACGTAAATCGATTGACGTCAAACGTTTGACTTTTTAACGTGGTTAACATAACGATCCAATGAAGGACAACTTCACAACAACCAACCACAACCAGCCAATGAAGCCAGCAAGGAGGTAGAACCGTGGTCACAATGAAGCAAATCGCCAATCGCGCCGGCGTTTCCATCTCCACCGTCTCTCTGGTGCTCAACAACCGCGATATCGGCCGCGTCAGCCCCGATGTCGCCGAGCGAGTCCGCGCCATCGCCGCCGAACTCGGTTACCTGACCAACCGTCTGGCCAGCGGGCTACGCACCAGCAGTAGCCGCACCATCGGATTCCTCAGCGACGAAGTGGCCACCACGCCGTTTGCCGGCCGCATGATTGAGGGCGCGCAAGACGCCGCCCGCACACTCGGATATCTGCTGCTCACCGTGGGCATCAACAGCGGAGCCAAAAGCTCCGATCGCGAAATTCTCACGCTGCGGCAGTTCGGCGTGGACGGCTTCATCTACGCACGCATGTTTAACCAGAAGACGATGCTGCCTCAATCGTTGCAGGGCTGCAAAGTGGTGCTCGCCGATTCGACCGATGCCGCCGAAGTAGCGCCCAGCATCGTGCCCGACGAGCACAGCATTGGATTCAAGGCCACAAGCCATCTCATCGACGCCGGCTGCACCCGCATCGCCTACGTGGGCACCATGCACAATATGGTCGCTCAGCCCGGGCGAGTGTCCGGCTACATCGACGCCCTCTCCGAGCACGGCATCTCGTTCGACCCAGAACTCATGATCAACATGGACACCGGCAGCGACGCCGCCGCCCGCATGCCCGCGTTCTTCGACAAACACCCGGATGTCGACGGCTTCTTCTGCTTCAACGACACCCGCGCTTGGGCCATCTACACCGAGGCCACCCGTCGCGGGCTGATTATCGGCAAAGATATCGCGGTGGTTGGCGTCGACAACCACCAGGTTGTGGCCGAAGCGCTGGATCCGCCGCTTTCCACTGTGGAACTGCCGCATTACGAGATGGGCTACTGGGCAGTAGGTAAGCTGGCCTCGCTCATCGAAGGCGAGGCACCCGATCCCTTTCCTCGTGCCGGATACCCGGTCGAGAAGGTTCAGCCGCCGCCACTGAGCGAGCAGTCACCCCAGATTGAATGCCAGCTGCGCATCAAGCAATCCTGGGTCCGGCCCCACCCCCAGCGATAGCCTGCCCAAAAATCACGCATCTATCCTACTTGATCCGGTTTCGACTGTATGTCGAACCGGTTCGACCCCATTATTCAAGGAAGAAAGAAACAAGAGATAAGGAGGAGCATCATGCCCCATACCATCCGACGCTCAGCCGTCAAAGCTCTGGCCGCAACGCTTGCCATCGCAAGCCTTGTGACCGTGGGCGGCTGCGGTGAGGCGGAACGCGCGGCGGCGAAAGCCAACGCCAATGAAATCACCATCTGGACGCACACGGCAGGCAGCGAAGCCGAGCTTGCCGGCGTGCAGCAGATCATCGATGACTACAACGCCAGCCCAGACAAGAAGGCCACCGTCAAACTACAGTCCTTCCCGCAAAGCTCGTACAACGACTCGATCATCTCCGCCTCATCCGCCAACAACCTGCCCTGTCTGATCGACGTGGACCAGCCGAACACCCCGTACTGGGCGTGGGCCGGCATCCTCGCCCCGCTCACCGACAAGGACCTGTTGTCCCGCGCCGACGACCTGATGGAATCGGCCAAGGGCACGTGGAACGACGACCTGTACACCGTCGGCTATTTCGATGCCACCATCGCCCTGTTCGCCCGCAAGTCGGTGCTGGACAAGCTCGGCGTCCGCGTGGCTACGGTCGACGAGCCGTGGACCAAGGCCGAAATGGATGACGCATTGGCCAAGCTCAAGGCAAGCGGCGAATGGACCTACCCGTTTGAAATCGGCACGGCCGATAACAAAAGCGAATGGTATGCCTACGCTTACGCACCGATTTTGCAGTCCTTCGGCGGCGACCTGGTGAACCGCACGGACTACCAGTCGTCGGACGGCGTGCTCAACGGCAAGGAAGGCAAGGAATTCGCCCACTGGATGCGCGACCTCGTGGCCAAGGGCTACATCTCGTCCAAGGGCGGCTCCGACACCGCGCTCGACTTCGTGAACAATAAGTCCGGACTGCTGTACGGCGGCATTTGGTCGATGAGCACTTTCCAGAAGTACGCCAAGGATTACGACGACATCGTGGTTATGCCGATGACCGACTTCGGCCACGGCTCGGTGACCGGCGGCGGCTCGTGGACGGTCGGCATGACCCAATCCTGCCCCGCACCTGAAGCCGCGCAGGACTACATCCGATTCTCCCTGCAAGACAAGTACATCGCCAACATAGCCAAGGCCGGTATGAACATCCCGACCACCGAAGGCGCACAGAAGCTCGTGCCCGAGTTCTCCGACGGCGGCGACATGCAGATCTTCACCGAGATTTCGAAGAAGTACGTCAAAATGCGCCCCGAAACCCCGGCATACAATTTCATCTCCACCGAGTTCCGCAAGACCATCGGCGACATCATGAACGGTGCCGACGTGGACACCTGGCTCGACAAAGCAGTCAACCATATCGACGGCAACATCCAAGGCGCCGACGGCTACCGGAAGAACTGAGAGGGACCAACCATGACCACTGCAACATCAACCGCAACCACTCGCGGTACGTCCGGTACCGGAGTCGGTGCCGACAAAACCGGCACCCCCGGAACCAGCGCCGGCAAAACCGGCACCGTCGCCACGCGCCGGAAGTCCACCGCCGAACAGCGCCACGAGAACGCCGTCGGCTGGGCGATGCTTCTGCCCGCATCCATCCTCCTGCTGCTGTTCATCGGCATTCCGGTGATTCTGGCCTTCGGACTGGCATTCACCAACGCGCGCACAATCAGCCCGAACCCTACCCGGTTCATCGGCATCGACAATTTCACCCGACTGTTCTCCGACCCGACGTTCTGGTACGCGCTGCGTAACGTGGCCGTGTTCGCGGTCGTCGTGGTGCCCGTCCAAGCCGGGCTCGGCCTGCTGCTCGCCGTGCTGATCAACAAGCAGGTGCGCTCCTCCGTGTTCTTCCGCACGGTCTACTTCCTGCCCGTCGTCACCTCGATGGTGGTCGTCTCCCTGCTGTGGATGTTCATCTACCAGAACGACGGCATGCTCAACCAGGTCATGGCCAAACTCACCTTCGGGCACTGGCAGGCAGTCGACTGGCTGAACGACCCACGCACCGCAATGGGCGCGATCATCGTCATGTCCATCTGGCAAGCGGTGGGCCAGCACATGCTGATCTGGCTGTCCGGCCTGCAGACCATCCCCGGCGAACTGTACGAGGCCGCCGAACTGGACGGCTGCAACGCCTGGGAGCAGTTCAAGAACGTGACCTGGCCGTGCCTGCGCTCCACGCGCAACATGATCCTCATCACCATCACCATCGCCGCGATGAGCCTGTTCACTCAGATCAACGTGATGACGCAAGGCGGCCCGCGCGACGCCACCACCACCGTGGTGTTCGAGGCTGTGCGCTCCGGCTTCCAGCAGCAGGAGATGGGCTACGCCTCCGCGATCACACTCGTGTTCTTCTGCATCATCATGGTGATCACCGGCATCCAGCGTTATCTGACTCGAGAGAAGTAAGGAAAGGGACTGACGATGAGCAACGCAACAACTATGGCCGCATCCCCGCAGGCCGACCAAACCGCGCACGACAAGCGCACGTCGAAAGAAGCCAAGAAAGTCGCCTACAAGCACAACCGGCTGTCCGTGGGCGGGTGGATCGTACGCATCCTGTTCGCCTGCCTGTTTGCTTTCCCACTGATCTTCATGGTTGTCAGCTCGTTCAAACCGGACGATGAGATTATGGCGGACCTCGGCTCGTTCAAGGCGTTCCTGCCGGTGGGGCACATTTCGCTCGACAACTACGCGCAGGTATTCACCCGCGTGCCGGCCTCCACCTTCCTCATGAACTCGGTGATCATCACGCTGGTGACCGTGGTGCTTGGCGTAATCGTCAACTCGATGGCCGCCTTCGCCATCCAACGTCTGCAGGTGCGCGGCAAGAAGATCATCTTCACGTTCATTCTGGCCACATTGATGGTGCCGTTCGAGACCTACGCGATTCCGCTGCTGTGGTGGGTCAACCAGCTGCCGCGCCCGGTGGTGGACCAGTTCGGCCTGTACTTCACGCGCGGATGGATCGACACGCTGCCCGTGCAGATCGTGCCGTTCATCGCCAACGCCTTCTCCGTGTACCTGTACATGCAGTATTTCGAGACGATTCCTAAGGATCTCGACGAGGCCGCCCGCGTGGACGGTGCCGGCTGGTTCCGCATCTACTCGCGTATCGTGATGCCGCTGTCGGGCCCGGCCACCGCCACCGTGGTGATTTTGAGCTTCCTGCCCATGTGGAACCAGTACGTCTGGCCGCTGATGGTAGTGCAGTCCGAGAGCCTGAGGCCCGTGATGATCGGCGTGCAGTACTTCCAGCAGATGACCACGTCGTGGGGTCAGATCATGGCATACAGTTCACTGATCACCGTGCCGATCATCATCGTGTTTGTGATCTTTCAAAAGCAATTCATCAGCTCAATCGCCTCTTCGGGAGTAAAGGGCTGACGCGTTAAGCAAACAGTCCTGTGGACTGTTTGTAGCGTCAGCCTGAGCGAGGCGAAAGCCAAGCGAAGGCAACACTGAGCCTCGCTGAAAGCGAACCCACAATTGCAGGGCCGAAGGCGAATCAATACGTGCTGGGTGGGATTTCCCTTTTTGCCCATCCGGCGCCTTTATATCCAGCAATTCCCGGTATCGAAAACTCAAGGAGTCCTCTTATGACCATCATCAATGCCGATGGCTACACCGCGTTCGAGGCGTTTGCCGAATATTCCGGAGGTGCCAATGCTGCCCCGGCAACCCTGCGCTTGACCCCGGCAAATCCGAACACACCACCGATCGAAGCCCACCTGACTGCCGCCGACCGTCGCATGCGACTCACCCTGCCAATCAAGCCCGGCGAGCAATACGCACTACGTTGCGAAGGCCTGACGCTGGGCTTTGCGTACCTGACTGGAGGCGCGAATCTGCTGGATCGAGGCATCCGCATCATCACCCCGGATACGCGCGCCACCGCGCACCGGCCGAGCGCACATTTCGAACCGGCCCAGCACTGGATGAACGACCCGAATGGACTGTGCCGTTTCCAAGGGCGCTACCACATGTTCTATCAGTTCAACCCGTACGGCTGGCAGTGGGACAGTATGCATTGGGGCCACGCGGTCAGCCGCGATTTGGTGCACTGGACAGATCTGCCGATCACGCTGCTCCCGCAAGAAGATCTGAGCCGTGACGGCTCGCTGAGCGGCGGGGCATTCTCCGGTTCGGCCGTAACCGTGGACGAGACCGGGCATATCGTGCCCGGCGATGAGGCGAGCGCCATTCGCATCTTCCTGACCCGTCACTGGGAGTGCCGCGGCGACCCCGGCTCTGTGGTGGAAACGCAGACCACAGCCATCAGCACCGACGGCCTGTCCTTCAGCCCGGAGACCACGGTGATTCGCCGCCCGAACGAAGATTTCGGCCTTGATTTCCGCGACCCGAAAGCTGATAACACGTTGTTCGATGGTACCGCGCTTGCGGGCACTCCCACTATTGTGGTGGCCACAAATCTACCATCCGGCGAGGCACCAGCCGCAGGAGACTCCGGCTCCACGCCGCGGCCGGAAGGCGAATACTGGTACGGCGATGGTGCGTTCGCCGCCGCCGGGGAGCAAGAGCCTGACCCAACCCGCACGCCTGCATTGGCATTGTTCCGTGCCACCGACACCAATTTAGGCAAGGCCGCATGGGAGTATGCCGGTCCACTGCTGTTCGAGACGGGACTCGCCGAAACCTATACCTACGAGTGCCCGGATGCCTTCTCGCTGGACGGCTCGGCGGTGGCGGTCGGATCGATGATGAAACTGCATGATTCGACCGGTCGTTTCCAGCCAATTCGCTGGTACACAGGCGTTATCGCGGATTCGCTCGACGCTCCGCGTCTGGACGTGCAGCACACCGGTTGGTGCGATTTCGGCTCATGCTATTACGCGGTGCAATCCTTCCTCGATCGTCATACGTCGGTGAACGGCACCGACGTGGACCGTCGTATTGCCATCGGCTGGTTGTGCGACTGGTTCGGCGTACGCATCGAACGGCCTGACTATGCCAATGGCGTGATGAGCCTGCCACGCGAACTGCACGTGGTCGATGGTCGGCTTATCTCTCGCCCGATCCAAGAGGTCTACGACCTGTTGGTGGGCGATGTTCTTACTGCAACGCCAGCAGGCAATAGCAATACGTTCCAAGTGCCCAATCACGCTTATTACGCGGATATCCGCCCCGAACTCGGCTCCGCGTTCTCTGCGACACTGGTTTCGGGCACACGCACTCAGCCGGATGGAGCCACGGCCGAGGTCTCGCTGCGATTGGTCAGCGACGGCGCTGCCGTGCACCTGACCTCCACCGGCCTACCGACTGACAGATTCGACTATGTGTCCGCCACCAAGCAGATCGAACGGGTCGAGGTCTTCTACGATCACGGTGTGGCCGAAGTGTTCGTCAACAACGGCGAAGACGCAGGCGCGATTCTCTTCGATTGCGACACTGTCAACGCCCCGGATTTCACCACCGAGCTGACCGTCACGGAGCTCAGCGGGACTATCACCGTCCACGAGCTGCGCAGCACCCGCTAAAACATAACCCATATCTCAGTCGAGGGGCGTGATCAGCGCCCCAGACATCTATCTGCGTTCAAAGAGGTACATTCGGGGTCTTGCGGAATGCTATCTGCTTTCAAAGGAGTACCTAGACTGCAAAACTGCGAGTATGGTCGTTGGAATATCAACGCTCATACTCGCGATGTCAGAGTTTCGATACCCCTTTGAAAGCAGATAGTATTCCGCAATCAGGCAAATGTACCTCTTTGAACGCAGAAAGCCCCTCCTTTGAAGGAGGGGCTTCCGTATGTTCTGCATATTTCTCTCACTGAGTTTGCGCCAGCGAGAAAGCTCCAGGGAAACTCCCCTCACCCGCTTCGCGGGAGCTCCCCTCAAAGAGGGGAGCCGAGATCCGGTGCGCTACTGGCTCCCATCAACCGAGGGGAGCCAGAGGAATCAGGCCTCGTAGTAGCCGTCGGCACCGAGGCGGGCGTCCGGGTTGAGGAGCATCGCCTTTTCGACCTCGTGGTGGTCGTAGCCACGGTGATCCTCGCGGAAGCGACGGTTGTCGATCGGCTCGTAGAGCGCGGCGCGACCCATCATGCCTTCCTCGAGGTGACGCTGGCCGGCGGCCAGGCGGGCGTTGGCACGCTCACGCCAGGCTTCCAGCGCGGCCTCGCCATCGGCCTTGGCCACGGCCGCTTCGAAGGCACCCGGATGAACCAGGGCCACGAAGCCGGAAACATGTCCGAAGCCGAGCGAGGTGGCCAGACCGGCCTTGACCGGGCGACCAGCGGTCTCGCGACCGAACTCGTCCTCGCCACCGCCGATGCGCAGGGGCTTCCTAACCCAGACCATGTGGTCGTCGCGCTGGAGCTTCGGATCCACGCAATCGAGCGCCGCGTTCGCCGGAATCACGCCGGACTTGAACAGCTGCGTCAGACCGTTGACCTGGAAGATGCAGGCACCACCCTTGGCGTGGCCGGTAAGCGTCTTCTGCGAGATCACGAACAGCGGATTGCCGTCGGTGCGGCCGATGGCGTGGGCCAGCGTGTTGTGCAGCTCGGATTCGTTCGGGTCGTTGGCGTTGGTGGACGTGTCGTGCTTGGAGACCACGGCGATGTCGTCGGCTGAGACGCCGAGCTTAGCCAGGTCGTGCACGAGCTTGGAGTCCTTGCCACCGAGGCCGGCAGCCAGGGCACCGAGGCCCGGAGCCGGGATCGAGGTGTGGGCACCATCCGCGTAGGAGTGGATGAAGCCGACCACGGCCGCAACCGGCAGGCCGAGCTTTTCGGCGATGTCACCGCGGGTCACAAGGATCGTGCCGCCGCCCTGGGATTCCAGGAAGCCGCCACGGCGACGATCGTTCGCGCGGCTGAAGAAGCGCGCGTCGATGCCCTTGCCGTACATTTCCTCCGAGTTGGCGGTGGCGTTCATGTTGCCGAAGCCGATCACGGATTCCACGCCGATGTCGTCGATCGCGCCGGTGACCACGAAATCGGCCTTGCCGAGGGCGATCTTGTCGACGCCCTCTTCAAGGGAGACGGCCGCGGTGGCGCAGGCGGAGACGGGCTGGATCATGTTGCCGTAACCGCCGATGTAGGACTGCATCACGTGAGCCGCGACCACGTTCGGCAGGGCTTCCTGCAGGATGTCGGTCGGGATCTCGTGGTTGAGGAAGCGGTCGAGGTACAGCTTGCGCATCGACATCATGCCGCCGAAGCCGGTGCCCTGGGTCGAAGCCACCAGCGAGGGGTGGATGGACTCGAGGATTTCGGCCGGGGTGAA
>JAIJJM010000921.1 GCA_022728415.1 Collinsella sp.
GTTTCTTGCCATGTCCAAGGACATCCGCGTTATCATCGTCAAGCTTGCCGACCGCCTGCATAACATGCGTACGCTGGCGGCCCTTCGCGAGGATCGTCGCCTGTTTAAGGCCCGCGAGACCATGGACGTGTATGCGCCCCTGGCCGACCGTCTGGGCATGAGCTCCATTAAGTGGGAGCTCGAGGACCTGTCCTTCTTCTACCTGGAGCCCGATGCCTACCAGCGCATCGCACGCATGGTAGCCGAGTCGCGCGAGGTTCGCGAGCGCTATCTGGCCGAGACCATCAAGACGCTCACCGACGAGCTCAACCGCATTGGCCTGGAGGGCTTCCAGATTAATGGCCGCTCCAAGCACTATTGGTCCATCTACCAAAAGATGAAGCGCAAGGGCAAGGAATTCTCCGAGATCTACGACCTGGTGGCACTGCGCGTCATCACGCATTCGGTGCGCGATTGCTACTCCACGCTCGGCGCGGTGCATACGCTGTGGCACCCCATGCCCGGTCGCTTTAAAGACTATATCGCCATGCCCAAGGTCAATAACTACCAGTCGCTCCACACGACGGTTATCGGCCCCACGGCTCGTCCGCTCGAGATTCAGATTCGAACCTACGAGATGCATGAGCAGGCCGAGTACGGCATTGCCGCCCACTGGCTCTATAAGAAGTCGGGCGGATCGTCTGCCTCCAAGACCAATGATGCGCAGCGTCTGGACGATCAGATTAACTGGCTCAAACATTCGCTCGATTGGGCTGCGTCTGATGAGATCACCGATGCCAAGGAATACCTGCACTCGCTGAAGGTCGACCTCTTCGATCAAGAGATCTTCGTCTTTACGCCCAAGGGCGAGGTCATGGCGCTTCGTGCCGGCTCCACGCCGCTCGACTTTGCCTACGCCGTTCACACCGAGGTGGGCAACCACTGCGTCGGCGCTAAGATCAACGGTGCGGTGGCCCCGCTCACGCACGAGATCAAGACGGGCGACCGTGTCGAGATCCTGACCAACAAGAGTTCCAAGCCGTCGCGTGATTGGCTCAAGATCGTTAAGACCCCTTCGGCCAAGTCAAAGATCCGCCGCTATTTTGCCGCCGCGACCAAAGACGATGA
>JAIJJM010000922.1 GCA_022728415.1 Collinsella sp.
GAACACGAAGTCAGCCAGCGTCTTGCCAAGATTCGCCCGATACTGCATGGTGGGGAACCCGAACAGAAATGAACATAGGGGAGTAAAGTGTAACGCAACAATAACAGTGGAAAAAGGGGAGGCAAACACCATGGCGACCATCTTCATCGTGGACGATGATCAGGCCATCGGCGAAATGCTTAGTCTTGTTTTGGAAAACGAGGGATTCCAGACTGTGACCTGCCTGGACGGGCTGAGGGCTGTGGAAATGTTCCCCATCGTCAAGCCCGATTTGATTCTGCTTGACGTTATGCTCCCCGGGCTGGACGGCACGGAGGTGGCCCGCCGCATCAGAGCTACCTCTAATGTGCCGATTATCATGCTCACCGCCAAATCAGACACACTTGACGTCGTGGCCGGCTTGGAAGCCGGTGCCGACGACTACGTGCCCAAGCCCTTCAAAGTAGCCGAACTGCTGGCGCGTATCCGTGCACGCTTCCGCATCGCCAAGCCGGCCGCCGAAGACGGTGCCACCGGTGGCGCAAGCGGTGGCAATGCAAACGTCAACCATCTGGAACGCGGACCCATCGTCATCGACCGTTTGGAACACACCGCCACCAAGGATGGCAAGGACCTGAATCTCACTCCGATGGAATTCGAGCTGCTGTTCATGCTTGCGGCCGCCGCCGGCGAGGCCATCAGTCGTTCCAGCCTGCTCAAGAATGTCTGGGGATACGAGAATTCCGGCGATACGCGCCTGGTCAATGTGCATGTTCAACGCCTTAGGGCCAAAGTGGAGGACGACCCCGAGAACCCGCAAATCGTGCAGACCGTACGCGGTATCGGCTACAAGTTCGTCACTCCTGAACAATGAACCTGCGCCCTCGATTCAGTCTCAAACGCTTGCTGCGCCACGGACGCGCTGAAGTTCGTCGCTCACTGCAGGCCCGCACCGTGGCCCTCACCGTGATTCTTACGCTGGCCGTGGCCATCGTCTTCTCTGGCGTATCGATGGTATCAGTGCGCGCCTCGCTGCTTACCCAAATCACTTCGCAGTCGCGTGCCGACTATTCAAACATGGTGCAGCAGGCCCAAACCAGTCTGGACGCGGCCGATGTCTCCGCCGT
>JAIJJM010000923.1 GCA_022728415.1 Collinsella sp.
ACCAAATCGTCTCCCCCGTCGCCCCCGACCAAGCCGCAACGAAAGAGTATGCGTTCGAGCAGGGCGCGATCGAGCGAGCCCAGCGCTGCCGAAACAAGCTCATCACGCGTGTGCTTGTCGCCTCCCAGCACGACCAGTGCCTTGGTGCCGCCATAGTGGGCAACCAATCGTCCGCACCAGCGAGCCACATCCCCATCCGCAACCAAGCGCGTCGGCATACCAAACCCATAGTTGACCATTGTCCCCACAACCCTTCCGTGCTTTATGGTGGTATCGATCGTTAGGCTCATGCTACGAAGCGAGCTTTTCCGAGCTGTTTCGCGCTCTTTAGGGCTGCGTTAAAATCAGATTCGATCCGACATGGCGTCCAGTTGCGACAATTAGACGGTCAAAATCCAAGGGCCAAGACGCACGAACAGGATGAGCCAGACAAAAGACAGGCAAAACCCGCCCAGCACATCCGAAACGTAGTGCACGCCCAGATAGACACGGCTGACGCCCACCGCAAGGATGACGCACGCGAGTGCAACCTCGATGGCGGCGCCGAACGGAAGGCCACACACGCCACACCGCACCAACCATATGCCATAGCCATAAAACGCCATGGCCGCCATCGAGTGGCCCGAGGGGAAGCTCAGCCCCGGCGCCTCGACAAGCCGAAATCCCTGTGGACGAGGTCGATGCACAAGGACCTTTAACAGCTGGTCGATTGCGCTGATAGCACCGACATTGAAGGCGGCCCAGACAACATGGGGCCAATTGGGCGCCCACAGCATCGCCGCGGCTAGCACACCGACGACAAACGGCAGCGACGCCAAACTCGAGGCGGCTTTCATCGCGGCCGTCAACACCGGCGACCGAAGCCTCTCGACAAGCAGCAAGTAACCCACCTCATCGATTCTTATAGCCCGTCCTTTGAGCACCTTGATCAGCAGGTAAACAAAGATCGCAAGGCACAGCACGAACAGTATCAGAAGTGCAAGATCACCCATATCGATGGTCATCCATACCCCCTCAGCGCATTCAACACATTAAGGCTACCGGCTCACTGTAAGCACTCGGTAAACCGACCAAAATAAACCTGTCCCTTTTTGGCAGGTTTTGA
>JAIJJM010000924.1 GCA_022728415.1 Collinsella sp.
AAGGTGTTGTCCTTGAGCTCGTCCATCACGCGGCCCAGGCGCTCGCGGTCGCCGTTGAGGGTATCCCACGCAAAGTAGCTGTTGGATGCCCAGAGCTGCTCGACCTCGTGAGCGGTCAGGCCAAAGATGGCCTCGTTCTCCCGGCCGGCCAGATCGGCGATCTCGATGTTGGCGCCGTCGAGGGTACCCAGCGTAATGGCGCCGTTCATCATGAGCTTCATGTTGGACGTGCCCGAGGCCTCCTTGCCGGCCGTGGAGATCTGTTCCGAGATCTCGGCGGCGGGGTAGATGAGTTGGGCGTTGCTTACGCGGAAGTTGGGGATAAAGCAGACCTTCATGATCTCGTTGACGCGGGCATCGTTATTGATGACCTCGGCAACAGAGTTAATGAGGCGGATGGTCTCCTTGGCAAAGGTGTAGCTCGAGGCAGCCTTGCCGCTAAAGATGAAGGTCGTCGGCGTCACGTGGAAGTTGGGATCGGCGATGCGACGGTTGTAGATGTCCATCACCTTCATGATGTTCATGAGCTGGCGCTTGTAGGCATGGAAGCGCTTCACCTGAACATCGAAGACGGTGTTGGGATCGATGACCAGACCGGTCTCGGCCTTAACGTAGGCGGCCAGGCGTTCCTTGTTGGCGCGCTTGGAGGCACCCACGGCCTTCAGGAACTCGGTATCGTCCTTAAACTCCTTGAGCTTCTCAAGCTCAAAGGCGTCCTTGAGCCAGCCATCGCCAATGGCATCGGTGACGAGCTTGGCGTAGGTGGGGTTGGCCTCGGCAAAGAAGCGACGGTGCGAGATGCCGTTGGTCTTGTTGTTGAACTTCTCGGGCGTTAAGGCATAGAAGTCCTTGAGCACAATGTTCTTGATGATGTCGGAGTGAATCTTTGCCACGCCGTTGACGCTATGGCTGCAGATCACAGACAGGTTGGCCATGCGAATCTCGCCGTCCCACAGAATGGCGGTCTGGCGCAGACGCTCCTGCCAGCCCTCCTGCGTGGTATCGAACGACTCGTGCCAACGACGGCTGATCTCGTCGATGATCTGGTACACGCGGGGGAGGAGCTTGGAGAACGTGCCGATGGGCCACTTCTCCAGAGCCTCGG
>JAIJJM010000063.1 GCA_022728415.1 Collinsella sp.
CATCAGAACGGACAGGTGCAGAATGCCGCGGCCAGAGACCTCGACGCCGCTCTTGTCCTCGAGCTCCTCGATCTTCATGGTCACGTTGTTCTCGGCCTCGTTGAACAGGCGCTCCTTGAGCTGACGGGCGCCCACGATATCGCCGTCACGGCCGACGAGCGGGGAGGTCGAAGCCTCAAAGACGATGGACAGGGTCGGCGGGTCGATCTCGATGGGCTCGAGCTCGACGGGGTTCTCGGGATCGGTGTAAACATCGCCGATATCGGTGCGCTCAATACCCACGACGGCGGCGATATCGCCGGCGCCGACTTCCTGGCACTCGGTGCGGCCCAGGTAGTCGAAGGTAAAGAGCTGCTTGACGGTAGCGGTGGCGCTGGAGCCGTCGTTCTTGACGACCAGAATCTGATCGCCCTGGTGAATGGTGCCGGAGTACACGCGACCGATACCGATGCGGCCAACGAAGTTGGAGTGGTCGATGGTCACGCACTGCATGGCCAGCGGGGCGTTCTCGTCAACCTCGGGCGCGGGCATGTCGTCGATGATCATATCGAGCAGCGGATACATGTCCATGTTGCCGTCGTTGGGGTCAAGGCGAGCAAAGCCATTCATGGCGCTGGCGTAGACCACGTGCTCCATGGCGAACTCAAGCTGGTCGTCGGTGGCGCCCAGGTCGGCCATGAGGTCCAGGCAGTCGTTGTAGGCCTTCTCGGGGTTGGCGCCCGGACGATCGATCTTGTTGATGACGATCATGATCTTAAGGCCGGTGTCGATAGCGTGACGCAGCACGAAGCGGGTCTGGGGCATGGGGCCCTCAAAGGCGTCGACCAGCAGCAGGGCGCCGTCGGCCATACGCAGCACGCGCTCGACCTCGCCGCCAAAGTCGGCGTGGCCCGGGGTGTCGATGACGTTGATCTTGACGTCCTTGTACTCGATAGAGATGTTCTTGGCGAGAATCGTAATGCCGCGCTCGCGCTCCTGGTCGTTGGAATCCAGGACGCGGTCCTCGACCTGCTGGTTGGCACGGAAGGCGTCCGTGGCACGCAGGAGCTTATCGACCATCGTCGTCTTGCCGTGGTCGACGTGGGCGATGATGGCGATGTTCCTCAGATTGTCTACGCGCATGTAGTTCCCCTATCTTCTTTCCATATACAAACGGCACGCGTATGCGACCCGCCCAGCAATACAACGCTCAGCGGGAATATAGAGCCTTTTACCGAAAACTCGTATATTTTAGCGATTTTAGATGAGAGGGGTTTCCTCACCTGCAGGTTCAGGGTCGCTCCACATAAAACCATCGCCGGTGCCCATGCCCTCATACAGCACATACGCCGAAAAGCCGCTCTCGAGCGTGGTCTCAAAGAAGCTCACGAGCAGAGCGTCGTGATAGCCGCCGTCAATCTCAACACAGCCGGTATAGCCGATGGCATAGCGAGAGATACGGCCCAGGCCCTCGTCCTTAAGGCCCATCTTGTGCTCGGAGATAAAGTTGGTGGCAGCCTCGAGGCACGCCTCTTCGCCATCCTCGTCGAGCGCCGCCAGATAGCGGTTGGAAGCAGCATCCTCGATCGCCACAACTACGCCCGGATTCTCGCCGGCGGCAAGGTCGTCCAAGAACGCACCAATCAGGTCACACACCATGGCGTCGAGCTCGGCGGAGACGTTGCCGGCACTCTGCATATCCTGTGCCATCTTTAGACCTTCCCATCGAATTTGGCGTCGTTACAGTTCTTGTGCCTCGGCAGCGATCTTGGCGGCAGCGTCGCGGACGCGCATCATATCCATCGCGCGCTTGTCGAGCACCTTGATCTGGTTGGTCAGCATTACCGCATCGACCACACCCCAGATTACCAAGCCTGTTGAAATCGAAAACCCAAGCGCACCAACTGTACCACGAAGACGAGAACAGATTACCGCGACAAGGGCGGAGATGATAACCATCTTGATATAGGAGCCGCGGCGCTCGCGAAGCGTGCGGGCCTGCATCACATAGGCGATGCGAGCCGCCTCGGATGCCTCCGAGCGCATCTGGGCTTCGCGCGCGATGGCGGCCGCTTCAGCCGATACGCGGGTACCCATCAGCGACCCCTCCGCTCGCGTGCCAGACATTTAGAAATCATCGGGGGAGAGCGTATGGACGAACTCGTCGAACTTCTCGAACTCCTGCTCGTCGTCAACTTCCTCGGCATGGGCAGAAACGGTACCCAGACGATTCATGATGTCGTCCTCCACAAACATGGGGGCATTGCTGCGCACGGCAAGGGCAATGGCGTCACTGGGGCGGGCGTCAATCTTGCGCTCGTCACCATCGACCAGCACGACAATCGTCGCATAGAACACCGGCGGCTCGGCACGAACAATCTCGATGCGCTCGAGCTTGGCGCCCAGGGCATCGACGGTGTCGAGCAGCAGGTCATGCGTTATCGGGCGCTCGGCGCGGCCGCTATCGATGCCACGGCTAATGGCCGCGGCCTCAAACGAGCCGGTCTGAATGGAAAGTGAACGCAGGGGTGCCGTCGAATCCGACTTGCCGCAGCGTTCGCGAAGCACGATAAGCGATGGCACGGGACCGGCGGCCATGACGATGGTCTCTATGTCGACACGAACCATGGAACACCTCCGGTACGTAGCGGTTAACACACGGCAGGGTCGCCGCATTGAATAGCTATACTACCCAATCTTTCGCCCAGCACACAAAATCAAAGTAGTTAATTTGGGACGGGGCTATTTTGACTACTTTATTGGATAAGAAAAAAGCCCCGAGGCAATGCCCCAGGGCTCTTCATGTTTTGATGGTGGACCTGACAAGATTCGAACTTGTGACCTCCCGGTTATCAGCCGGACGCTCTAACCAACTGAGCTACAGGTCCATCATGGTGGAGGTTAGGGGGATCGAACCCCTGACCTCAGGCTTGCAAAGCCCGCGCTCTCCCAGCTGAGCTAAACCCCCACGGAGAAAGTAATAAACACCCCAGCGGCGACTCGGCTCTCGCTGGGGTGTTTATTGCGAAAGAAAGTGGTGGACCTGACAAGATTCGAACTTGTGACCTCCCGGTTATCAGCCGGACGCTCTAACCAACTGAGCTACAGGTCCATCGCGCAAGGGATATATTAGACGAGTCGTTACGCGCGCGTCAACAACTTTTTTGAAAAACTTTGAAGGGTGCCCGCCGAGTGGGCGAGATGGGTTAGGTTTGCTGCTCGGACAGTCCTGCGCAAGACGAAGGCCACATTAAGTGGCCTTCTTTGCGTGCGGAACTCGCGATCGACTTCGCATGCCGCCGGGCAGCCGGGGCAGACGTGGGGTTCAAAGATTTTCAAAAAAGCGGTCGGCGCGCAGTGCGCCGACCGCCGATATAAGGGGTCTGATGATTTTTACCGGCTAGAGCCTCTTACTCGTCGAGGAGATCCTCTGGCATGTCGTTGCCGTCGCCTAGGTCGACTGGCGCCTCTTCGGCATGGGCTGCGGCCTCGGCGCCTTCGCCTTCGGGCTTCTCCTTGGCGGCCGTCATGCGGGCTACGGCGCATACGCGGTCGTTATCGTCGACGGTCATCATCTTGACGCCCTGGGTGGCGCGACCGGTTTGGCTGATCTCGTCGGTCTTGACGCGAATGACCGTCGCGCCCTCCGTCACGATGAACAGCTCATGCTGCGGGCCCACCGTCTTCATGGCTGCGAGGTTGCCCTTGCGCTCGGTCATCTGGATGGTGTAGACACCCTGACCGCCGCGGTTCTGCTCCGGATAATCCGAGACCGGCGTGCGTTTGCCGTAGCCGCGTTCGGTAATGACGAACAGGTCGCCGTTACCGTTGGTAATCTCCATACCAAGAACGCTCATGCCCTCCTTCATGCCAATGCCGCGGACGCCGCTGGTATCGCGACCGGTGGCGCGCACCTGATCCTCGGGGAACATAATCGCCTTGCCCGCGGTGGTTGCCATGATAATCTTGTCGCCCTCGCGCACGCGACGTACAGCGAGCAGCGCGTCGTCGTCCCTCAGGTTGATGGCGATCAGGCCGTCGCGGCGGCTACGGTCGTAGGCGCTCATCACGGTCTTCTTGACCATGCCGCTCTTGGTGGCAAACATCAGGTACTCGTCGGCGGGGAACTCTCGGCAGCTGATGACGCTCGCAATCTTCTCGCCCTCCTCGAACGGCAGCAGGTTGACGATCGCGGTGCCGCGCGCCTGGCGCGTGCCGACCGGCAGCTCATGCACCTTCAGGCGATAGACTTTACCCTTGCTCGAGAAGAACAGCACGTACTCGTGCGTGGACGCGATGAACATCTCGTCGATGACGTCGTCCTCTTTGAGGTTGACGCCCGACACGCCCTTGCCGCCGCGCTTTTGGGCGCGATAGGCGGCCACCGGGATGCGCTTGACGTAGCCGGTGTGGGTGATGGTCACGACCATGTCCTCGTCGGCAATCAAATCTTCGACATCCAGGTCTTTCTCGACATGGCTGATCTCGGTACGGCGCTTGTCGCCGAACTTCTTGGAAATCTCGCGCATCTCTTCCTTGATGACACCCAGGATTTTCTCCTCGTGCGCCAACAGGTCCTCGTAGTAGTCGATGGCGCGGCGCAAGCCGTCCAGCTCTTCCTGAATTTTGTCGCGCTCCAGGCCGGTCAGGCGGCGCAGCTTCATCTCGAGGATGGCCGTAGTCTGCTCGAGCGTAAAGCCAAAGCGCTCGATCAGGCGCCTGCTGGCCTCGGAGTCGGTCTGCGAGGAGCGGATGATGCTGATGACCTCGTCGATATGGTCGAGAGCCATCAGGTAGCCCTCGAGGATATGGGCACGCGCCTGGGCCTTCTTAAGGTCAAAGCGGGTGCGGCGGGTGACGACATCGACCTGGTGGTCGATATAGTGCTGCAGCATCTCGCGCAGGCTCAGGCATTTGGGGACGCCGTTGACAAGCGCCAGGTTGTTGGCGCCGAAGGTCGTCTGCAGCGAGGTGTACTTGTACAGGTTGTTGAGCACGACCTGCGGGATGACGCCCTTCTTGAGTTCGATGACCAGACGGATGCCCTTCTGGTTTGACTCATCGCGCATATCCGAGATGCCCTCGATGCGCTTGTCGTTGACGAGCTGGGCGATCTTCTCCTGCAGGGTGCCCTTGTTGACCATGTAGGGAATCTCGGTAAAGACCAGGCGGCTACGGCCGGTCTTGGTGGACTCCACATGAGCCTTGGCGCGCACGGTGATGGAGCCGCGGCCGGTCTCGTAGCTCTGCTTGATGCCGGCACTGCCCATGATGATGGCACCGGTGGGGAAGTCCGGACCGGGCATGATCTGCATGAGCTCGTCGACGGTGGCGTCGGGGTTGTCGATCAGGTAGCACGTAGCCTCGATCGCCTCGGTGAGGTTGTGCGGGGCGATGTTGGTGGCCATGCCGACGGCGATGCCCTGACTGCCGTTGACCAGCAGGTTGGGGAAGCGCGCGGGCAGCGCCTGGGGCTCGGCGAGCGACTCGTCGTAGTTGGGCTGCCAGTCGACGGTATCCTTCTGCAGGTCACGCAGGAGCTCCATGGCGGGCTTTGCCAGGCGGCTCTCGGTGTAACGCATGGCGGCGGCGCCGTCGCCGTCGATGTTGCCGAAGTTGCCGTGACCGTCAATGAGCGGCGTGCGCATGGAGAACCACTGTGCCAGGCGGACCATGGCCTCATAGACCGCGGAGTCACCATGCGGATGGTACTTACCGATAACTTCGCCGACCGTCCAGGCCGACTTCTTGTGCGGACGGTTGGGGTAGATGCCGCTCTCGTTCATTGCGTACAGGATGCGACGGTGCACCGGCTTTAAGCCATCGCGCACGTCCGGCAGGGCGCGCGCCGTGATGACCGACATCGAGTACTCGATGAACGACTGCTTCATCTCGCGGCCAAACTCCGAAATCTGAAGCTGGCCGCCGTTGATATCCTCGCCGGCCGAGGCACCACGGTCGACTTCGCCAAAACTCTCCTCGAGCTCGGCGTCGTCATCCTCTTCTTCGTCCTCGGCGTCGGGGTTATAGGAATCCGGGTTGCCATCCTCACCCTGCTCGGCGCGGGCGAGCAGGCGCTTCAGATCGTCGGGCATGCCGGCGTCGCCGGCCTCGTCCACACCCTCGTTATTGTTGATATCGTCTGCCACGTTACCTCCTCATGGTTTGCGTGGTCCATTAGTTCCCTACCACGGAGACGGATTACCGGGAATGCCGGATAACCCTCCTAGGTTTCCCAGGCGCCGCAGATTCGCCCGAAAGAGGATTGAGGGCGAAGGTGCGGTGGCTGGGAAAGCCGAACAGGTTAGGCATCTAAGAAGCGTGCATCATGTGCATGCTTTTCAATGTACTCGCGGCGATAGCCGACCTCGGACCCCATCAGTTCGCGCACGGCGCGGTCCGCCACCACGGCGTCCTCGATCGACACGCGCTGCAGAATGCGGGTCTTGGGGTCCATCGTCGTCGAGGCAAGCTGCTTGGGGTCCATCTCGCCCAGGCCCTTGTAGCGCTGGACGGTATAGCCTTTGCGCTTCTTGGTAATCTTGCCGTCCTTGGCCTTGCCGTCCTCGTCGTTGTCGTCGGGGTTCAGTCCCAGGCTCTGGATGGTGTCGCGCAGGATCTCGTCTTCGGGCTGGCGGCCGTTGGGATACACGTAGTGAATCTTGTTGCGTACCTTAATGCCAAAGATGGGCGGGCATGCGACGTAAATGAAGCCGGCATCAATCAACGGGCGCATGTACTTGTAGAAGAACGTCAGCAGCAGGATGCGGATATGCGCACCGTCGACGTCTGCATCGGTCATGATGATGATCTTGTGGTAGCGCGCCTTGGTAATGTCGAAGTCGCCACCGTCACCGGCGCTCGTCGTGACGCCGCAGCCGATCGCGGTGATAAGCGATTGAATGGTGTCGCTCGAGAACGCGCGGTGGTCGCCCACGCGCTCGACGTTCAAAATCTTGCCGCGCAGGGGCAGAATCGCCTGGATGTCTCGGCGGCGACCGTCCTTGGCCGAGCCGCCTGCCGAGTCGCCCTCTACGATAAAGAGCTCGGTCAACTCGGCGTCGCGCACCGAACAGTCGGCGAGCTTGCCGGGCAGCGACGCCGTCTCGAGCAGGCTCTTGCGGCGGGTCGCCTCACGCGCCTTGCGGGCGGCGTTGCGCGCCTTGCAGGCCTGTTGGGCCTTCTTGACGATCTCACGAGCGGGCTTGGGATGCTCCTCGAGGTAATCAGCAAGGCCGTCGGTCACGATCTTGAGCGTCAGCGCGCGCATATAGGAGCTGCCGAGCTTGGCCTTGGTCTGGCCCTCAAACTGCGGATCGGGCAGTTTGACCGAGATAACGGCCGACAGGCCCTCGCGCACATCGTCGCCGGTCAGGTTGGCGTCTTTTTCCTTGAGCAGGTTCTGCTTGCGCGCATAATCGTTAATCACGCGGGTGAGCGCGGTGCGGAAGCCCTCGAGGTGCATGCCGCCCTCGGGGGTGTAGATGTCGTTGGCAAACGACATGACGTTCTCGCCGTAGCCGCTATTCCACTGCAAGGACACCTCGACCTCGCCCATCTTGGTCACGGGCGCATCCGGATCCGATTTGCCCTCGATGTAGATGGGGTCCTTAAAGGCCTCGGGGACATCCTTGCCCTCGTTGAGGAACTTGACGAAGTCGATGATGCCGCCGGCATAGCAAAACTCCTCCACATGGGGAGTCGCCTCGCGCTCGTCGGTCAGCACGATCTTGAGGTTCTTGTTGAGGAATGCCGTCTCCTGCAGACGGTTGTGCAGCGTGTCGAAATCGTAGATGCAGGTCTCGAAGATCTCGTCGTCGGGCCAGAAGCTGACAGTGGTACCCGTCGTCTCCGAAGTGCCCACGACCTCCATCTTCTTGACGGTCTTGCCGCGCGAAAACTCCATCTCGTAGATGTTGCCGTCGCGGCATACCTGTACGACTACACGCTTGGACAGGGCGTTGACGACGGAGATTCCCACGCCGTGCAGGCCGCCCGAGACCTTGTAGGCCGAGTTATCGAACTTACCGCCGGCGTGCAGGATCGTCATGACGACCTCGAGCGTCGGGATCTTTTTGATAGGATGCTCGTCGACGGGGATGCCGCGCCCGTTGTCGACGACCGTGATGGAGTTGTCGGCGTGGACCGTCACCTGAATCTCGGTGCAGAAACCGGCCATGGCCTCGTCGACGGAGTTGTCAACGATCTCCCACACCAGGTGATGAAGACCGCTGGCGCTCGTCGAGCCAATGTACATGCCCGGGCGCTTACGAACGGCCTCGAGACCTTCGAGAATCTTAATCTCGCCGCCATCGTAATCGTTTTCGTTTGCCACACGTCCTCCTTCAGTTAAGAAAATGTGTACAGCCTTACTAGTTTATCGTAAAAAAATACCCTCGGGAACGAGGGTATTTGGCTCTACAAGGCCACCAGATGCGATTTAAGGCTCTTTTTTGCTCTGCACGCCCTTGGCCCACTCGGCACTGGCTCTCATGGCGTTCTCGAGGGCCTCGCGCAGTTTTTGGTCCTCGATAGGTGCCACTTGGTGCTCGATCTCGGCACGCTCGGCATCGCTTAGGTCGGCATGCGGAGCCGGCGGACGCTCGGCCAGGGCCGGGCGCAGGCGCTCTTTGGCAGCGGGCGGTGTGCGGCCGGGGGCGGTCGTCTTGAACACCAGGCCGTCGACGTGCGCACCGGCACGTTCCATGCGCGCGCGGATGATCTCGCGCAAAAGTGTCATCTCCTGCGTCCATGAGGGCGAATCGAGGTACACCAGCAGCTCGTTGGACTCGGGCAGGTAGCGCAGGCCCGTCACGTGGCGTCCCTCGCGTGTGCCCGAGCACACTGCATTCCAGGCGTGATAGACCGCACGGGACTCCTCTGCAGCCTCCATTTGCGCGCGCCGCTCAGGTGTCGCGGCCGCCAGGACGCGCTGACGCTCGGCATCCAAAAAGCCGCCGAAGGCAACCGTTCCGTTCGCGCGCTCGTAATTAGCACGTCTCACCCATGCTCACCACCTTGGCTCGATCAAGCAGGTCATCGGTAAAATACCCC
>JAIJJM010000925.1 GCA_022728415.1 Collinsella sp.
CCACTTCCGGCGGAATGTTGAAGATCGGGTACGCGGCATATGGGCCGCCGCGCTGGGCGATCGGGGTTTCGAATTCGCACACGGCGATGTCCGAAGCCTGAATGTACTGCTTCATCGGCGCGAACAGCGGGTCGAAGTTGAAGGCGGTGCCATCCGTGGCGTTGGGGTTCGGGCCTTGGAAATGGCTCCACAATCCCTCATGGAACAACAAATCGCCGTTGACCAGCATGGCGATGCAGTCCGTATCCGGGCAATCCGGTGAATTGCCGTGATGTTCGGTCACCGGTTTGGGCGTGTTCTTCGCTTTATTCAACGCGACGTCCGACACTCCGGCGCGTGCGGGGCCATTGCCGTCCGTGCGATGGGTTGCGAACCATGCGCCGATGCCCAGCGTAACGGCGAGCGTGATCACGAACACGATAATCAGCGCCGCACGGTTGGTTCGTGTCGAGTTGGAGCGATGTTGCCCCTGCCCAGCGATATGGCTCATCTTTGCCCACCCTTCGGAACTCTTCTTCTCTCTCTAGTGTACCGCCCATCTCAGTCAAACACTGCGGGGAGGAAGGCGATGGGCAAGCGATTGGACAAGCGACATAAACCGGTTAATCTTCAATCACCATTCACGAACACCACGCAAAAGTCTCACTTAGTGGACATTCTTCTTTCGTTTGTTAGCCTTTCCCCGAGGTGCCGCACTCGTTCACCCGCTAAAATGGCGGTTTGGAGGCGGACGGACAATGGCGTACCTCCGACTCCGCTTACCACAAGCGGAGACCGACCGTCCTCGGTTATTTCGGTTATTTCTAGCGACACATTCCCAGGAAAGTTTCGCAAAACAGACCCCCAAGCAACCCACTAGAAACACATTCCCAGGAATGCGTCGCAAAACAGATATCCGGACAACCCACCAGAACCGTATTCCCGGGGTTCGAATCCCTCTGACTCCGCGAAGTGCGAACAGGCCCATCATCAGGAGTTTCCGGAAAACAAAAAAGATTCCAAGCTTTCACCCGGAACCTTAATCGGCGGAGTCAGAGGGATTCGAACCCTCGAGCCGTTTACACGACTAACACCTTAGCAGGGTGCCCCTATCGGCCACTCAGG
>JAIJJM010000926.1 GCA_022728415.1 Collinsella sp.
GCTCTTGCCGTCATCACCGGCGCATTGGCCAGTGGAACCGCCGCCGGCATCATCACCTACTTGATGTTCCCGGACGGCGGCCCGAACAAGCGCTGAGTCGCCGAAATATCGAATCCGTTACTCGCAGGCCACGCCATCGTGATCGCGGTCCAACTTGCCGTTGTATCCAGGCTGCCCTTGATACAACGGAGCAGCACCAGCCGCACGGACTTCAGAGCAATTCGCATAATGCACATTTTGCTGCGCTTGCTGTTGCTGTTGTGCCTGTCGAGCGGCCTCCTCAGCTTGCCGCTGGGCCTCGGCCTGCGCGGCAGCCTGTTCTTCAGCGGCCTTTCTTGCAGCCTCTTCTTCAGCTGCCTTCTTGGCGGCTGCCTCTTCAGCTGCCTTCTTGGCGGCTGCCTCTTCAGCTGCTTTCTTCTCCTCAGCTACCTTCTTCGCTTCTTCCTCCTGCGCTATATCGCTGGCTTTACGAACATTGATAACAGGCTTGTCCCCATCTTCCACGGATTGGACAACCCAGTTCGAAGCTCTGAGCACCATTTTGTCCGTGTCGCTTTTCACCTCATAATCAGAGGAGGAAAAACCGGCATCCTTGAGCTCGTCTTTCACATCGGCCAGCGAACGCCCTTTCTTGGCGATGGCGACAATTTTCGAATATGTGGATTCCTCCTTGCCGTCCGCACCGTCAGAAGACCCCGAGCATCCAGCAAGCACAAGACCCAGAACCATCATAAGAATCACGGTCAACGCCCAAACCGCACGATTGACACGCTTCATGTTCCCGAAACGAACCCTGTTGTTCAACATTATTCTCTTCCTTGTAGTCGCAGATCTGCGGATGGTCGGAACCACGTCAATGTGAATCCAACCATCCTGATAATTACTGCTTATTCAATGATATATTCATCCATTGTTTTCGCCGATATATCGCACCAGCGTTTCCCTCATTATCAACTATTTCGAGTTGCATGAATGCGCCGTTTATAGGCCAAGAATTTCGTGCTTTTTTGCATCAAATTCTTCTTGGGAGAGAATGCCGATATCAACCAATTCCTTCAATTTTTTCATCGCCTCGACTTGTTCTTCCACAGACATGGATGCC
>JAIJJM010000927.1 GCA_022728415.1 Collinsella sp.
GTGGATGCTCGATGCGCACACCCATGGCAAAGGTCTTTTGCGCGAGGGCAACGTTATGTTCTTTGAGAAGATCGAATACGTCGCGGGCGGAATGGCCGCAGGCGAGAATGAGGTGCTTTGTGGCGATTGCCTCGCTTGCGGTTTCTTGGGGCGTTTGGACATCGACGCCGGTGATGGCGCCAGATTCATCGGTTCGAATATTGACGAGCTTTGTTCGATAGCGGACGGTTCCACCGAGCTGCTCGATGCGCTGGGAAATGTTGGTGACGACGGTGGGGAGGATGTCGGAGCCGATGTGCGGCTTGGCGTCCCACAGGATGTCGCGACGTGAGCCCGCTTCGACGAAGGTCTCGAGAATCAGTCGATGGGCAGGATTCTTGGTTCCCGTGTTGAGCTTGCCGTCCGAGAAGGTCCCTGCGCCGCCCAGGCCAAATTGGATATTGCTTTCGGGGTCGAGGATACGCTCCTTAAGAAAGAGATCAATCGCTTCCGAGCGACGAAGTGCCGGGTCGCCGCGCTCGATGAGCAGGGGTTTAAGGCCCGCTTCGGCAAGGGTTAGGGCGGCGAAGAGACCGGCGCAACCGGCGCCGACAACGACGGGGCACTCCTTGGGTGCATTCGAGACGGGGTTGGGGAATGAAGGAGCCTCGCCGTCTACCATGCGGATGCGCGAGCGGTTGCGCTCGGCGACGCGGTCGACCACCTCCTGCTCGAGTCGGGAGCTTGTCAGCTCAACTCGAAAGCTCAAAATAAAATGGACATCTCGCTTTTTACGGGCGTCGATTGACTTGCGATGAAGCTCAATGGCTTTAATCTGGGAATCCTCGCATCGCAGGGCTCGTTTGACGGCGCGTCTACCAATAGCGAGGCAGGCGGTTTCGTCGCCGGCCTCATCGAGTGACGCGTGGACTTGGGTGATTTCGATCATCGAGGTCTCCTTAGATGCAAGAAAGAGGCCGCCCGGTGTCCCAGACGGCCCGAATGCGCTTTGATTATAGACTGCGCGGCTATAGGCTGCTTGCAGCGCGAATACCCGAGATCCAAGCCCACGCAAGGTTGAAACCGCCGCAATCGGCATCGATGTCGAGCGCCTCGCCACAGA
>JAIJJM010000928.1 GCA_022728415.1 Collinsella sp.
AGAGTGTGCGGGCTACAAAACTCTTATTCGATTGAGAAAACGCCGTTTTCGCTGTAAAGTATGCGGAAAAATGGCTGTCGCAGAGACTTCCTTAGTCAAAAAGAACCACCAAATTTCAACGATCGTCAACCAGAAAATCACTCAAAAATTAATTGAGAAAGTCCCTATGACTGCTATTGCCGAAAGTTTATCAATCTCTACTTCGACAGTCATCCGTAAATTGAAAGAGTTCGAATTCAAATCTGATCTTAACCACCTTCCAGAACACATGAGCTGGGATGAGTACAGCTTCAAGAAAGGTAAGATGAGCTTTATTGCACAGGACTACGATACAAGAAAGATCGTAGCTATCCTAGATGGACGGACTCAAGCAACTATTCGCAATCATTTCCTTCGTTATTCTAGACAGGTGAGAAGTCGTGTGAAAGTCATTACCATGGACATGTTTAGTCCCTACTACGATATTGCTAGAAAACTTTTTCCAAATGCAAAAATCGTTCTCGACCGCTTTCACATTGTCCAGCATCTCAGTCGAGCAATGAATCGCGTACGCATACAAATTATGAATCAGTTTGATCGGAGATCGCACGAATATAAAGCACTGAAACGTTACTGGAAACTCATCCAACAGGATAGCCGTAAACTCAGTGATAAACGTTTTTATCGACCAACTTTTCGGTCACACTTGACCAATAAAGAGGTTCTAGAAAAGCTGCTTTCATACTCTCAAGAACTTAGACAGCACTATAATCTCTATCAACTCCTACTCTTTCATTTTCAAGAGAAACAAACAGACCATTTCTTTAGTCTTATTGACGAAACAATTTCTTCTGTAAATCCTATTTTTCAAACTGTTTTTAAGACCTTTTTGAAAGATAAAGACAAGATCATGAATGCACTGGAACTTCCCTACTCAAACGCAAAACTAGAGGCTACCAATAACCTCATCAAAGTCATCAAGCGAAATGCTTTTGGCTTCCGGAACTTTGACAACTTTAAAACTAGAATTCTCATTGCTTTGAACATCAAAAAGGAGAGAACCAATTTGGTCCTCTCCAGGTTGTAACTTTTCATCAACCCACTACAGTTGACAAGGAGCCT
>JAIJJM010000929.1 GCA_022728415.1 Collinsella sp.
CCTTTGTATTATTTGATCTGCTTCTGGATATTGCATCTCAGGTTCTTTTTCTTTACCATATATCACCGCATTATCAAGAATTGCGCCAGTGCAATTCATATTTGTTAGATCGCATTTGATAAATCTACAACTGTTAAAATTCGCATTTGTACAATTCGTATTTGTAAACTTGACGCTATCAAAATAAGTATGTTCGAAGTTGACATTTGAGCAGTTACAGTTTCCCAGATCTATACCGAAATCTATAGCGGGATCTTTATTGGGATCTTTACCGGAAATATTGCTGTGTGCTAGATATAGACCGCTGAAATCGTAATATCCATTGTCATCCTTTTCTATTGGGAGTGAATAAGTCTTTACTACCTCGTTAACAATAGAGATAGTTCCACGTATCATCAGATTTTCTCCGACTTTATAAAAAATAATGTTATGTTTGATGGTGCTGTTGTATGGCTCTGGCAATGAGGATGCAATTTTATTCCAGAAACAACAAAGCGTGGTCTGCTTTTGTTTGGGCGAGAGGTTATCAAATTTCAGGTTTAAATATGAGTCTAAATCTGACGATGCATCTATATTAAAATTGGGATCTGGAGTTAACGCTGAATTATAATTTAGAACTGACAATGTATTGATGTATTTATGAATCGATTTAAATGCCTTTTGTTTATCACTGTCCAGAAAAAAATCACGAATTTTGTTCCATAGCCTTTCGATAAGATTTTGATTTAAATCGTGCTTCATTGAGTTTCTTAAATCTGCAACCGGTACATCAGTAAACAGGATCGGTTGTTTGGTGATAGTTTTCATCATGATTGTAATCCTCTTACGTTGACTAAATAAGACAGTTTTAGGGAGTATTACCTGGAGAAACTATCAAAAATCGCTCAAAGGGATGAAGATGATGAATAGCTGCAAACTCATTCACGAAGAATTTCTCTTGCAGAGGTGGATTATGGTTACAGAAGATGATGGGAGGTACGTTGTCCCCATCATCGCAGACGATGGGGAATTCAGCAGATAAAATGGCTGAAAAGCGAAATTTACTTAAATCCTACGACCGGATGCGGTTTATACGGCGTTTCCAGTTCGGCAATCTGT
>JAIJJM010000930.1 GCA_022728415.1 Collinsella sp.
GAAGCATACTAGACACTAAAGCCTAGTAATGCAATAGGAAATAGGAGATTATTTCAAGTTGATTAACCATCTTGACCGGAACGGGTATTTTCAAAGCCAATTTTTCGGCTAGAATTTCAGCGGACTAAAAGACCGAAAGGCAGCACCATATATGTTGGTTTCTACTAAGGGCAGGTACGCCCTGCGCGTTATGGTTGACCTGGCCGAGCACCAGGCGACAGGCCGTATCCCGCTTAAAGAGATTGCGGCGCGACAGGCGATTTCCGAGAAATATCTCGAGAACATCTTGGCTACGCTCGTGCGCGCCAATATGCTCTCGGGCATGCGCGGCAAGGGCGGCGGCTATGTGCTCACGCGCCCGCCCGAGCAGTACACGGTGGGAGAGATCTTGCGCCTGACCGAGGGCAGTCTGGCGCCGGTCGCCTGCCTGGATGGCGACTGTAAGGGTTGCTCGCGATCTGATGAGTGTCCCACGCTCGACGTGTGGAAGAACCTGGACAAGCTCATCAACGATTACCTCGATGGCGTGACGCTCGACCAGCTCGTCGCCCCCAACGAAGGCTACGACTACGTCATCTAGCCCACCTGTCATTTGGGGACGGGGCGGAAATGGTAGTTTTTCTTGCCCTCTGAGACTTGACAAATCAAAGGCCGCCCATTTTGCGATGGACGGCCTTTGATTTGGTCCGATACGTTTGTGTGTCGGGTCGTTCTACTCTTCGGCAATACTATCGAGGATGCTGCGCATGATGGACACTAGGATGCTGCCCATAAAGGCCGAGCCAAAGCCGGCGATGGAGATGCCGACGCCCAACAGGTTGACCGACAGGTAGCTGGCGAGCTCCAGCATAAAGCTGTTGAGCACGAGCTGGAAAATGCCGAGCGTAATGATCGTGAGCGGCAGCGAGATGACCGTGAGGAACGGTTTGACGAACGAATCGACGATGTTGAGGAACAGTCCCACAAAGGCAAAGCAGACCCAGGCCTCGGCAAAGCCGAAGGGCTGAATACCGGGGACGAGGAACGTGGCGACTGCGATGGAGATCGAGGTGAAGAGCCAGTTAAGCATAAAGCGCATGGCGTGAATCCTTTCTTG
>JAIJJM010000931.1 GCA_022728415.1 Collinsella sp.
CCTGTATGATATGCAACTTAAAAACCTACAGTCACTGTTAGATATGAAGGAATTACTCGGCGAAGTTGTATTTCGCCAGGATATATTTTACTCGTTACGTAAAGTTGCAGTCATTCAGCAGCAGATCGCTGAGATAAATCTTGAAAAGCAAAAAATAGCAGAGCGGCGAAAAATACTTAACAAGGAAATAGTTCAACAGCAAGCACAAAGAAAACACTGGTGGCTAAAAGGAGAAAAGTACGATCGACTAAAGAAGCGCATCAAAAAACAACTTTTAAATCAGATGCTTTATCAAGACGAGCTTGAACAGGAGGAGAAATATAATGGACGAAGTCAAGAAAATTGAACATTATAAAAATTTAAACACAGACACATCCGAGAATTCTGCTGCGGATTTAGACAGTTTCTTAAAGAAAAACAAAAAAAATAAAGAAATGAGTGAGATTGTTGCTGGATCCATTCTCCAGTTATTACGTCAGGCTCAGGATAGCCAATTCCTTACGTTTGGGAAAAAGAATGGGCAAATGAAGTCTATTGATAACAAATCGTCTCTCCAGGTTGACAGGAATTCTTCTTTTTCTTTGCAAACAAATGGAATAGAGCAACTTTCTACAAAGAAAGTCCTCAATATGACTTCACGAGATCAGGGTGTTAATTCTGAACTATCTGATAAAGCGATACAATTTAAGGGGAAATCCATAATGGTATCCATACAGAAAACATCACGGTTCAAAACCACAGTAATAATAAAGGGCGTGAAAAAAAATATCGCGATGGAGACAAAAAAAATGGAGAGCAGGCCCATTTATTAGATATTACTAACGAAAGAAGGTTTGCTGATAACAAAACCATGTTTACTCAACATATCGAAAAGCAAAGGAATATTCATACGCTCAATCAGAATGATATAAATAATTCTGTTAATAGTGCCAATGTACCCGAAAATGAATTGACATATCAGTTTCAGCGTTGGGGACAGAATCATACAGTTCGGATTCTGGAAAGTAGTGAAGGGATACGACTAAAACCATCAGACACGATTGTCTCCGACAGACTCCATGAAGCCCAACACAATGATGTTACAGCACAACGTT
>JAIJJM010000932.1 GCA_022728415.1 Collinsella sp.
GATAATCGACAGCAATCGTTACCTAATCAAACGTGTCATCGGTCTGCCCGGCGATACCGTCGCCTGCAAGGGATCCGGGGAGCCCATCACGGTCAACGGCAAACCCATTGATGAAAGCGCTTATCTTAAGTCCGGCGTGAATCCAAGCGACAGTCCTTTTTCCGTAACCGTTACTGACGGCAACGTGTTCGTGCTTGGTGATAATCGCTCCAATTCCAGAGATTCTCGATACCATCTTGACGACGGCAACAATGGGCTAGTGCCATACGACGATATCCAAGGTGTGGCGTTGTTCCGCTTCTGGCCATTTACGAGAATCGGCTTGCTCAATTGAGTTTGGCGTGAATACGCAAGTTGACATGTGTCGCACGGCCCGGTGCATCCTGCAGTCGGACCGTTTCCGGAACCCTCCCCCCGAAATCTGACGACCCTCCTGTCTCACAGCTATCGTACAGCTCCGATACGGGAAACGTGCGGGTGATTCCATAACGACTACGTATTTCAGGAAGTGACGTGTATCACATTATGGTCATGTGTTCAGTGCCGCAGATAGGCGAAGTTTATTCATGAGCCGAATAGGGCCGGTGAAGCGGGCTCTCACTGCGTTCATAATACGGCATATCGTGAACGGCGTTATCATCACAGTCAGGCCGAATTAAAGGAGGCTCGGTCATGGTCGCCGCATCCACGGCATTCAGCCCGTCAAGCACGATGACGGCCAGTTTGGTGGAATCGACTGGCCTGCCCAGTGCCGCTATTCCTGTGCGCGAGGATGGTAACAACGGCAACGGCGACAGTAGTGCCGATGGCAGCGGCGACGACGGCGGCATGGTCAGATCGCTGAGCCTGTGGAACTACTTCACCATGGGATTCGGCGCAATCATCGGCACCGTATGGGTGCTGCTGGTCGGTGACTGGATGATCGTCGGCGGTGGCCCGGTCGAGGCGATGATCGCCTTCGTGCTGGGCGCCGTGTTTCTGCTGCCGATCGGCTCGACGTCCGGCGCGGTTACCATGGTCGGGTCGTTTCTGCCCGGAGTGCTGGTGATGACGCCGCTCTTCTACACCGGTTTCGACACGATTCCGCAGAGTGC
>JAIJJM010000933.1 GCA_022728415.1 Collinsella sp.
CTGGTCACCGCGCCCCAGGCGAATGATGTCGTCGAGCACGATCTGGTCCAGGTCGAGCTCCACCTCGGCGCCGTCACGCACCGCGATGGCCTTCTTAGAGGTGAGCAGCGTAAGCTTATCGACCATCCGCTTGGAACGCATGGACTGAATGACGCCAATTGCCGTGTTCAAGAACACCACGAACAGGAACGTCAGGTTCTTAAACGAACCGGTCAGCAACACCAAAATCGCCAAGACCACGTTGATTAAGTTAAACAGCGTGCAGAGGTTCTCGATGATGAGCTCTTTGACCGACTTGGTCTTGAGCTCCATGTTGCGGTTGATCTTACCGGCGGCGATGCGCTCCTCGACCTCGGCGGTCGAGAGTCCGCGCTCGATATCCGTTGCTGCCATACCACGTCCCATCACGTCGCGTCGGTATAAGAAAACCGCCCGGACCATGCGAGGTTCGGACGGTCTTACGTTCGATGGTGCCCCATGTTGGATTCGAACCAACGGCCTTCTGCTCCGGAGGCAGACGCTCTAATCCCCTGAGCTAATAGGGCGAACGGTAGGCATTATACCCAAGTGCGCCACGGGCTCACAAAATAATAGAAAAAGCTTTGCAATTACGTGGGAGACGCGCCGCGACGGCGCGCTTTAGACGGCACAAGCGACTCAGATAGTATAAACTCACATGCACCATATAATGCGGCTCGCGATGCGGGCCGTTTTTTGCAAGGGCCATCCATCGAGGTGAGAGGCACACCATGATTGCAATTTTAAAGCAGAGCGCCAGCGACGAGGCCGTAAGCCACATCGTTAGCTGGATCGAGAAAAAGGGACTCAAGACCGACGTCTCGCGCGGCGAGAACGAGACCATCATCGGCCTGGTGGGCGATACGACCAAGATCGACCCGTTCCTGCTCGAGTCCATGGACGTCGTCGAGCGCGTGCAGCGCGTCTCCGAGCCGTTCAAGCGCGCCAACCGCAAGTTCCACCCCGAGGACTCCGTCATCGACTGCGGCCACGGCGTCAAGATCGGCGGCGATCAGTTCCAGGTCATCGCCGGCCCCTGCTCCGTCGAGGGCGAGAACCTCATCCGCATCGCCCG
>JAIJJM010000064.1 GCA_022728415.1 Collinsella sp.
ATAACTTGCGGTGGAATAGTTCCTGAATTGCTGCCCAGGCGGGCCAACCAGGAACTATTTCACCGCAACTCAAAAGCAGCCAACAGTGCGTGCTCTTTCGTCGGAGCCCCTCATCTGTCACGGAACGGTCACGCTCCTGCATAAACGGAACGGGCGGTCGCTATCGTAATTTGCGAAAGGGGCTGCTATTTCATGAAGCAAGAAACAGACAATCGATTGATTGCCGCCGGTGGCGAGCACGACATCATGCACCATCTGGGTGGATACCATCGATGCTGCCTGGGCGATCCGATGCATCTGGAATTTGCAGGTAAGAATTTCTGCGAGATGCTGGGTTACCAAGAGACCGAGCTGGCCGAGCTTACCGGTGAGGTGTACACGGCGTTGGTACATCCCGACGATACGGCCCTTTTCGATGATTTCGCTCAGCGTTTGGCCGAAAACGAAGGCTGCGACAGTGTCGTATACCGGTTAATCCGCCGAGACGGATCCGTCATCCGCGTGGTCGATACCATGGCGTCCGTCGTTTGCGAGGACGGCGTCATTCGCGGTTACTCAGTTGTTTGCGAGGTACCGGACGATCAGCTGGAGTCCGCATCGACCGTTCCGGGCGAGCGGATGGCAATCCTTAAGGTGTATGGAAACGCCGCCGTTGACATAGAGCGCATGTGTGGTGTTGCATCCAGTTTGCTCGGTGTGAAAGACTCACACTCGAGTACAGGGGGACTTCTCGATTTTATTGCGATATCCGATCGCGTTAAGGTCAGGAAGGCTATCGATAAGGCGCATGTGGAGGAGTACTCCGACATGGAGACCTGCGCTCTGATATCTGCAGATGGCGAAACGCAGGTATGCGATTTGTGGGTCGAGTGCATTCAGCTCGAGGAATCCGTCGAGGACAGCCTTTTTTGCATCAAGATTGAGGGGGATATCGAGCATCAGCGCAACAGCGAGGATAAGCTCTCGTTTGGCAGACTCCTTTTTTCGAGTTTTGCCGAGGATTTGTTTGAGGTTGACCGGCTTGAGGGCTCCGTAACGTATATCGCCCGCAGTGACAATGGCATCATTAATTTGCCGCTCAATGTGCGGATGTTCATGGATGACACGACAAAATACCTTATTGATCATGTGGGACCGGAAGACATCGTTGCCGCGAGGGACTTTTGCGAAAAGGTTACGTCGGGCGATCCCGAATCGGGTGATATCGAGTCGGCGAAGCTGAAATTCTCGGTGGTGTTCCGCGATGGCTCCGTTAGGCCCGCCCTGCTTACAATGGCTTCGATTTCTAGGGCTAAGTGTTTTATCGGGCTGAGTTTCGATCATGCCGATGCCGGGGGAGATCCGCTTTCCACCGTCGCAACGCAGAAGCAAATCAATGTCGCGCTATTTGGTTCGTTCCGATTGGTCGTTGATGGCAAGGCCGTTAATATCCGCTCTGCAAAAGCTAAGGAGCTCTTGGCGCTTCTCATTGAGAGGCGCGGCGCGTTTGTCTCCACGCGTGAGATCATCGCGATGCTGTGGGAGTGCGAGCCCGACGAGACGACGAGGGCGCGAGCGAGGAAAGTTGCCTCGCGCCTTATGTCCGAACTCAACAGGAATGGTATCGGATATATCGTGGAGAGCGATCGAGGAGCCCGCCGCGTTATTGCCGAGTATATCGAGTGCGACTACTACGACTATCGCGATGGGCTCAGGGGGCCTTCGGGAGATTTTCTGCCAGAATACTCTTGGGCGGAGTACGTAAGAATCGACTAGATGCCTCGTTGACAAATTAATGCTGAGCGAGTCTTGGTTCGGGTTCCGTGGGAGCCTTGGCGGGTCGAGACTCGTTCATGCTGTCACGGAACTGTCACGCTTGTTCGCTTTTCGGACGTTCCTAAAGATACGCTTATTGGCAACCATTGGAATGGGGGAGCCATGAAGCAGAATAAGAGGGGCGAAGCGCTTTCCGTTGCAGACGCCGGTAAGGGCATCATGGATCGTTTGGGCGGATACCATCGTTGTTTTTTGGGCGGACCTATCTATCTTGAGTTTGTGAGTCAAAACTTTTGCTCGATGTTGGGCTATCGGAAAACAGAGTTTTCAGAGCTTGTTGAGGGCGTCTATACGGTGACGGTGCATGCGGATGACGTTTCGACGTTCGTGGATTTCGTTCAAAGAATGGCAAAAAAAGAGACCTCTGAGAGCCTCTCCTATCGTCTGATTAAAAAAGACGGATCGATTATCCGCGTTGCTGACACGATGACGTCGGTTGTTGGTGACGATGGCTTTATGAGGGGCTATTCGGTCGTTAGCGAAATACACGAAGGCTCAAATGAGGCTTGGGCTTGCGATCAGAAGATTGCGATTCTAAAAGTGCTCGGCGGCAATGAGGCAAAGATAATGCAGGTGAGTGGTGCTGCTTTCGACTTTGCCGCAAACTTAGAGGTTACAAAGAGGCTTAGCTTTTTAGACTTTGTCTCTATTTCCGATCGCGCTCGAATTTGCGGTGCCTTAAAAAAGGCATATAGCGAGTGGCGCTCGGGCGCTGATTCCTACACACTTGTCTCCGTTGACGGTTCTGCTCATGTCTGCAAGGTTTGGGTTGAGCGTATTCGCGATGACGGCAACTTTGACTCTGCCGTTTTTTGCGTCAAGGTACAGATCGAAAACGAAAGCCTGCGCGAAGAGGAGCATAAGGTTGCGTTTAGCAGGCAACTATTTTCCAGTTTTGCCGAGGATCTTTTCGAAGCCGATCGGGCGCAGGATACTGTAACGTATATCGCTCGCAGCGACAGGTCCTTGTTCGACATTCCCTTAAACGTGAGGATGTTTACGGATGACATTACAAGGTATTTGCTCGATCGTGTTGCCCCCGAGAGCCGGGAGGCAGTGAAACAGTTTTGTATTCGTGTTCGATCCACCCAGTTTTGTGAGGGGAGCATCGGAACCGCGAAGATTGGCTTTTTATTGCGTGATCGCTATGGAGATTATGTTCCTGCCACTGCTACGGTGGTAGCGGTCTCTGAGAGAAAATACCTCATGGGACTTAGTCTCGATTCGGATTCACCGCATGTCGAGCCAAGCGGCGCGCTTATCGTGACGCAAAAACAAGTGATTGCGACGCTGTTTGGCTCCTTTTCGCTTTCCGTCAATGGCAAGGCCGTCAACATAAGGTCTGCTAAGGCAAAAGAGCTGCTCGCCCTTTTGATTGAGCGCCGGGGAGCGTTTGTTTCTTCGCGTGAGGCCATCGCCATGCTTTGGGAATGCGAACCGGACCAAACTACAAGGGCTCGCTATCGTAAAACGGCATCGCGTTTGGTATCTGAGCTCAAGAGAAACGGCATCGAATATATCGTTGAGAGCGACCGCGGGGCGCGAAGAGTCGTGCCCGAGTGTCTTGAATGCGACTATTACGATTACCGCGACGGATTGCGAGCGCCTTCGGGAGCCTTGCTTCCTGAATATTCGTGGTCAGAGTTCATTTTGATTGACTGATTTTTTGGTTATTGGTGTGTTGAACAAATAATGTTGGATGCACCGTAATTATCGCGTGGATTATTGTGGGATAACCGTTCGTCGGCCTTTTTATAAACCTTGAATCGCCGCATGAGCAACACTTGAATTATTGCTGCCTGTAGCGACCGCACATCCGTTCCGCCGAACCCTTGTCAGACTATGGCCCGCTATAACTGCTCGCCCTTTCGTACGGGGCAAGGATCTCATCCGAAAGAATGGTTGAAGCATGGGATACATTGGTGGGACCGAGGCCGTTCTTGATGCGAACGCTAGCTTCGTGGATCGTCTAGGCGGTTTTTACTGCAGATGCGTTTTGGACGGTGCCACGCGCTTGGAGTTTGCCAGCCAGGGGCTGTGCAAGATGCTGGGATACCAGAAGGACGAGCTCTTTAGCATTACCGAGGGCATATTCGAGGCCTTGGTCCATCCCGATGACAGAGAGTCCCACCTTGCTTTTACGCGGCGCTTGTCCATGGCGGAAGGAAATTCAAGTGCGGCGTACCGTCTGATAGCAAAAGACGGTGCCGTAATTTGCGTACACGAGATTGCGGTATCGAGTATGGGCGACGACAGCGTCATGAGAAAAACCGCGATTGCATTCGAAGGTCGCGTTTGGCAAGAAACAGCACCGGGCATATGCAACGAAGACTTTTCTGTCATGAAAGTGTTTGGAGATAGGGGCATAACGATTGCCTGTCTCAACGATTATTCAAAAGACCTATTAAGGATTGACTCTCGCATCGATCATCTCTGTCTTTCGGATTATATTGTCTTGGCGGATCGGACGCATGTTGGCGCGATGTTTGACGAAGCATATGCCCAGATGGTGCCCGTTGCGGATGTATGTACGCTTGTGTCTTCCGTTGGAGCTCCCCATGCGTGCAAGATTTGGGTTGAGTGCGTCCGCAGGAAGGATACGAAGAAAGACTCACTATTCTGCGTTAAGGCGGCGAGCGCACCTGACCGTGACGTGGAGTTCCAAGAACTGCTTTCATTGAGCAAAAAACTACTTGCTAGCTTTGCCGATGATCTGTTCGAGTTTGACAAGTCGGACAATTCGATAACGTGTATCGCGCGGAGCGACGGGGGCGTTTCCAGCTTTCCTCTCAACATAAGAGTGTTTGCAGACGATATGATTGAGCGTCTCCTGTCCTTTGTGAGCCCAAGAGATAAAGAGCGTGTGATGGGGTTTTGCAATTGTTCACGATTGGCTGCGCTTGGAGAAGATGGCCCTCATACGGATAAAATCACGTTTGAGCTGGGCGATGCAGCTGGATGCACAAAAGCCGCTACGCTTGTTATGGTATCGGCGTCGAAGAGCAAATCCTATATTGGTTTTCGCCTTGAGGCGGCTGCTGGCGATTCAGCTGTTGGCCATGCGCCATATGAGAATGATCATAGCATTGCCGTCAGGCTTTTCGGCTCCTTTAGTTTGTCTGTAGACGGCAGGGCTATCAATATACGTTCCGAAAAGGCCAAAGAGCTGCTTGCCCTCCTGGTGGAGCGCCGCGGTTCTTTCGTGTCTTCCCGCGAGGCTATTGCGATGCTATGGGAGTGCGAGCCAAATAAGACAACGCGGGCAAGGTACCGCAAGGCGGCTTCCCGACTTATGATTGAGCTTGGCAGAAATGGTATTGACTATATTGTCGAAAGCGATCGCGGGGCACGCAGGATCGTTCCGGAGTGCATTGAGTGCGACTATTACGACTATCGCGACGGTGTCGGCGGTTTGCCAACGGGGGGGGGTGCTCCCCGAGTATGCCTGGTCGGAGTTTATTTCGCTGTAAGAGGCGGTTCATCCAATCACATGAGTGCGGCTCGTTAGCGGATGTCGTTGGGGCATGAAGTCCAGATAGTGCTTTTATTGCTTGCCGAGTGTCACATTTGGCAAAAATGACGCGTAGCGTCCGTCGAGCGTGACTGTCACGCTTTGACCAAAGGCGTCACAACCGATTCATACCATATCAAAAAGAGTCTAAATGAGACCGAGGAAAAAGCTGCTTAAAGGGCAGCGAACGGATTGAGACGGTATGATGGCGAGTCGAAATATCAAGCGGAATATGATGATGACTGGGGCAGTCCTGTCCATCTGCTTTGCCGCGTTACTTGCTATGCCGCTTGTCGCGCGTGCTGCGGGGGATAACGGCTGGCAGATTGTGAGCGGTCGCTATGATTCGTCGCATCAGACGAGCGAGGGAATTGCGGCCGGCCAGCTCGCAAACTATGGCTGGGTTGAGTCGCCTGACGGCGGCGTGCGCCTGACCAAGACCGTCGAGCCCACCGGCGTCGAGGACGAGTTCATCGTGCACCTCTCGGTGGACACCTGCGCCGTCTCCTCACAGCAGACGGACTATTATACGTTTTTCACGACTGCTCCATACCAAGGCGTGACATCCAACTGGGCGCACGGCATGACGCCGGGTACCGTGACCGGCTCCGTCAACGGCAGCGGGATTGACGTAACGGGAAACGCCGGATCGAATTACGGCAAGTCGGGCGTCTTTGATATCCAGTACCCAGCGGGGAAGACCATCGCCAAGAACGTAAGGCTATATTGGAATAAGGCAAACAACACCACGATTTTCCTGGAGCTTGACGAGAGCCACTATGTCCTTATGGGCGTTCAGGTTAGTAAGGACTCTCAAAATACGGTTGTCCTCTCGGATGAAGCGTACAACCTCATCAACGAGAAAATCAAGGGCCAGGTCAAGCCGGGCCCCGCGCCGACCCTCAATTCGGTGACCGATGTCATGGGTAACAACATCGAGTACCTGGGTTCCGCCAGCGCCGACGCCGGCACGGCGAGTTTCGACAATGCATCTTCGACGCTCACCTGGAACCCGCAGTACTCCAATTCGGCAAAGAAGGTCGTCGAGGAACCCGTCTACGATTACGACTACACCGAGGGCGGTGCGGTGGGCAAGCTGACCATTACGCAGCGCACGTGGTACTACGGGGCGGCGTCGCTCACGTACAAGGTTCGCCTCAAGACCGGGGAGGGCTTTGCGAGCTCCTATGATCCCGGCAAGATCTCCAACCCCTACAACACCAACGACCACGCGACGCTTGACTACACTTACAGCTCGTACAGCAAGGACGACAACCAGTTCCACGAGCACCCCAACGCCATCTGCGACTTCCCCAAGCCCCAGGTCAAGGGAATAACGTACGACCTGTGTCTGGGAAAGCGCGATGCAACACACGACGAGGCGCTCGCCGGCGCCACGTTCAGGCTCACGCGCGCCTGGACCGACTCCGACGGCGTCGCCCACAGCGATGTCGTGTCCGACAGCCTGATCTCGGGCGCAGACGGTTCCGTGAAAATGACGGGGCTTTCTTGGGGCCGCTATACCCTGGTGGAGATCGCCGCCCCCTCGGGCTTTGTGCTTCCGCCTGAGGCGCAGACGACGCATACCTTCGATCTGTGCTACACGACGGGAGCGGACGGCTTGGAGCCCTCCTGGGTTTCCTCTGCATCGGATCACCGGGCCATGAGTTCAGGTACTTTTATCTGGATCGACAACGAACGTGTCAAGACCGACGTCTATCTGCACAAGGTCGATGCGTCTCATACGACTCGGCCGGTCCGGGGCGCATCGTTTAAGCTCTACTACGATTCACTCGACGGCAAGCACGACAACGGTGACGGCGTGTTCGATCCCAAGGACGATGCGCTCGTGTCGGAGGGGACCACCGACGAGCAAGGGACTGTCAGCTTTGCGCAGCTCACCGTGGGCACGTACTTCCTCGTTGAGACCAACACCCCCGCGGGATACCAAATCAACGACGAGGTCTTCCGCATCCAGGTCTTTGACGTCGCCGGCCAGGCGGGCGGGGCGGCGGGCAATATGATCCAAGTCGGCAAGGCCGATGGGTCGGACATGCGTGCCCCCGATACCCCGAACACTATTACCGTGGCCGACAAGCCGATCCCCTCCATACCTTCCACGGGCGGCCCGGGAGTCGTCGGGCTCGTGGCGGCGGGCGGCTGCCTGTCGGCCACCGGGGCGGGCGCGCTCCTCGGCGTCCTCGGGCGCCGGCGCAGGCGCCGCTAATCATCGGTGCTAACGACCGAAAACGTCGGTCGAGCATATATAGAAGGCACTTAGCCAATGGGGCCGCGGCCCCGGAAGGAGAACAACATGTATAAACCTAAGAAGATTGCCAGTGCTGCCGTAGCAGCGGTACTGGTTGCCGGCCTCGGGCTTACGCCGATCAGCTCGTTTGCCAATACGAGCGCGACCGACGTCCCCGACACCCCGGTTACCATCACGGGCGTCAACGACGGCGACACCGTCAAGTTCTACCAGGTCTTCGACGCCGACATCGACGCCAGCAACAACCTCACCTACACCACCAAGGTGACCGGCCTGCCTGGTGCGTACGACACCGCCGCCGAGGTCGCCGGCAAGGACGGCCGCACCGTCGCCGACGCCATCGCCCCCGTGGTCACCGCCGGCACCGCCACCTACACCGCGACGGCGGCGGGCGGCAAGGTCACCCAGAGCCTCGACTCGGGCCTGTATCTGGTCACCGTGACCACCACGAGCGGCACCACCAAGATCTACCAGACCATGCTCGTCAACGCCTCGCCCGTCGTCAAGAATGGCCAGTACGCCGCCGCCACCCTCGAAAACGTGGAGGCCAAGTCCCAGCCGGTGACCCCGCCGGACAAGACGGTCGTCTCCCCCGACGGCAGCACCTCAGGCAAGCTGACCGACTCCTACTCCGTGGGCGATACCGCGACCTTCCGCATCGACACCGCCGTCCCCAGCTTCCCGTCCGACGCCACCCACGCCTCCTTCTCCGTGACCGATGTCCCCGAGGCGGGCCTCAAGCTCGAGAAGGACAGCATCAAGGTCTACGACGGTGACGGCTACAAGAACATAGTCGGGGCTGAGAACTACGATATCGCTTACAACAAGGACGGCGGCTTCACCGTCAAGTTCAAGTGGGACTACCTGAAGGGCCATGCCGGTCAGAAGGTCCGTGTCGAGTACAGGTCCAAGGTCGTCTCGATCAACGTAGAGACCGGCAAGGTCGGCAACAAGGCCTACGGCACCTTCACCCCGAACCCCTACGAAGACAAGGAGGTCAGCACCGAGCCGGCCGACCCGCAGGTCCAGACCTACGGCTTCGTCTTCAAGAAGGTCACCCCGACCGGCACCGCCCTGCCTGGCGCTGAGTTCACGATCGCCAATGCCGACGGCCCCGTTACCTATATCGATGCCGCCGGCAAGACGCACACCGACGGCAAGGTCGTCTCCGATGCCAACGGCTACGTGCATGTCAACGGCCTCCACAAGGGCACCTACACCGTGACTGAGACCGGCGTTCCGGCGGGCTATCAGAAGGTCGACCCCTTCAACATCAGCCTTGACGAGACCGACAAGGGCGACTCCCCGGCCACCCCTAACGTGACCGAGAAGAACTTCGACGTCAACACCGCCGACGTGACCGACCCCAAGCAGG
>JAIJJM010000934.1 GCA_022728415.1 Collinsella sp.
ACAACGCCATCAGCTGGTTCCAGTGCGACATTAACAAAGCAGTCAAGGACATGAATATTATTTAATCCACGAATCCTGAAGGTCAAATTTTTGTCTACTTCTATAGCTCCTGCGCCACTCATACCTTTAAACTCTAGAGCGATATATTCATCAGGTAACACCAGGTTTTTATTAACTCTATTGGCATTTTTTGCTAATTTAATATAGAGTTGTACGCGAGCTGGAAAGGTTACTGATAATTGAGGCTCAGGACCTCCACTACAGACAGCGGGGTTTTTATAGTGATTATTAAAGGTACCCGCTCCTTTTATATCAATGCATTCTGGTGCTGCGATAGCATTAGGGGCAGTCGAATCATAATCAACTCCATTGTATGTTACGCCAAAAATATAGGAGTTCTGATTATAAAAGTCCTGACCGCCTGGTAAAAACATCATTATATTAGTCCAGGCTGATGGGTATTCTTCTCCAGGTGATGGGGCAGGTAATGCATTATTACAGAAGACATTCATAAAATACTCACTGCTTTGCCAGATCTTATCACCTTTTTTACCATTACTGGGGATAGAAATTCTTGGTACGTAACCAATGACTACGGTATTTCCCCCTTCATGTTCAGCATAGCAGTCCATTGCCCATACAGGTAATGCACTAAAACCTATAATAAATATAATTACAATTAATAAGTAGCGCATATTATTTATCTCGTTTGGCTACGGAAACATTACAAGAGTTATTAACCGTCGGGCAGTTTATTTCATAAAAACTTAATCCACCAAAATCATTGATATAACCAACCTGAAAAGCTGACGGAACATTTTTAAACTGCGTATCTGCATGGCTATAAGGGGTTACCATTAAACTTTGCGTTTGTGGCAACATTGTGATTCCGTTTGTTCCGATATAACCCAGCGTAACGTGATAAGGCATCTTATTGTTAAAGCGGATCGAACCATCATTTCTACGGATGATTTCAACTTTTTCGTAAGACATTACCCCATCATCTTCTAATTCAATAGCTTTTGGTCGCCAGAATAGTTTCAATGCGTGCTGCATAGTGACTTGCATCACATTTTTTTTATCTGTTTT
>JAIJJM010000935.1 GCA_022728415.1 Collinsella sp.
TCTGGTCGGCCAGACCGACCAGACGCAGCACCTCGGGCACCTGGCTGCGAATGACGCCCTTGGGCTTGCCGATGCACTGCAGGGCAAACGCCACGTTTTCGTAGGCGGTCTTTTGCGGCAGGAGCTTAAAGTCCTGGAACACGGCGCCAATCTGACGACGCAGGAACGGAACCTTGCGGTTCTTGATCTTCATGAGATCCTGGCCGGCGACCAAAATGCGGCCGCTGGTGGGCTTGACGTCGCGGTTGAGCGTCGACAGCAGCGTGGTCTTGCCCGAGCCGGAGTGACCGACCAAAAAGACGAACTCGCCCGGATAGATCTCGATGTTGATGTCGTCGAGTGCGGGCTTGTTGGGCTGCGCCGGATAGATCTTGGTGACGTGCTCCATAAGGATGACGGGCTCGACACCGGCCTGCTTGGCCATCTTTTTGCGGCTGGCCTGCGGGTCGATGGGCGCAAACACCGACGTGAAGTCGGGGTTGTTGAGCGCGTTGTCGAGGCTTGCGACCTCGGCGGCCTGATCGCGCTCGACCACGGGAGCCGCAGGCTGCGTGGGGTCGGGAATGCCGGCAAAAAGACCGGACTGCGCGGGCTGCGGCGCGGGAGCCGCAGGGGCCATCGGATCGGGGATGCCGGCCATGGTAGGCTGCGGCGTGGCGGCGCTCGTCTGAGGCTGAGCGACGCGGGCGGTCACCGTCTGAACGGGCTCAAAGCCAGCCGTGCCGGAAAGCGCAACATCGTTGTTGGGGTTGTAGGCAAGGGGATCTGTCGCCGGCTGTGCCTGATCTGCCGGTTGTGCGGGGATCGGGCTCAACAGCTGATCCTCTGAATCCGGAGTGGCGAAACGACTGCCCGCGACGCTCGGCTGCGTCTTGGGGGCTTTATCGCCCGCACCGGAGGTACGGAAGTGGTTACCCACTGGTGCTCCTTATCGTCGTGCGTTTAAACTACATGAGCGCTTTGTATTTTAGCAGGATTGCCTTTGCTGCACATAAGAAGCATGGCGGGCTTTGGGATCCGTCCGGCCGCGCACAGGGTTACTCTCCAAATCGTCCTCGGACATGTCGGAAGCCCCGCCGCGCGCTACGC
>JAIJJM010000936.1 GCA_022728415.1 Collinsella sp.
ATATCGCAGTTTTGCTTGCAATAGTAGCATTGTGGATTGGAAAGCCTGAATTTTGAACAAAAATAATCACGCGAATTATGGAAAGCGCTTACCGTTCCGCGTGTCGTGCGGTATGCTCGAAGCATGACGCGATACTTATGTGCCCCTGACTCCTTCAAAGAGAGCCTGACCGCCATGGAGGCGGCCCGGGCGATGGCTCAGGGGATTGAGAATGCCGACCACGATGCCGAGGTCCGTTGCCTCCCCATGGCCGACGGCGGTGAAGGCACCGCACGTGCGCTTGTCGACGCCACTGGCGGATCGATGCACGCCGTGCCGGTCCACGACCCGCTCGGCCGACCTGTCGAAGGCCACTTCGGCCTGCTCGCCGACGGCACGACCGCCGTGGTCGAGACAGCCGAAGCCAGCGGCCTCGCACTGCTTGAAGCCAAAAAACGCAACCCGTTGATTGCCTCCTCCTACGGCACCGGCGAACTCATACTCGCCGCCGTCCGTTCCGGAGCCAAGCGCATCATCGTCGGGCTCGGCGGCAGCGCCACCAACGACGCCGGTGCCGGACTTCTGCAGGCCCTCGGCGTTCGTCTTCTGGACGGGAACGGCAACGACCTTAAGCACGGGGGAGCGGCCCTCGCTGATCTGGCCACCATCGACATCAGCACGATGGACCCGGCTCTCAAGAACGTCTCCATCACCGCCGCCTGCGACGTGACCAACCCGCTGACCGGTCCCACCGGCGCCAGCGCCGTGTTCGGACCGCAGAAAGGTGCCTCCCAGGCCGACGTCGCCACACTGGACGCCGCGTTGGCGCACTTCGCGCAGGTCATCGAAAGCCGGCTCGGCGTCGCTGTGAACGACGTGCCGGGCGCGGGCGCCGCCGGCGGTATCGGCGCCGCGCTGAAAGGCTTCCTTGACGCCGAATTCCGTCCGGGCATCGCCATCGTCATCGAACAATCCGGACTTGATGCGGCCGCGCAATGGGCTGACGTGGTGTTCACCGGCGAAGGCTCCATCGACTTCCAGACCAAGTTCGGCAAAACCCCGGCCGGCGTGGCCGAAACCGCCAAGCGCCACGGCAAGCCCGTGATCGCC
>JAIJJM010000937.1 GCA_022728415.1 Collinsella sp.
CATTTGGCCTGGCCCGCCCGGCTCGACTGTGATCGCAGAAAGCCTTTTTCTTCCAGACTTCTATCATGGCGTAAAAATCAAAAAATTACCTGCTTTATTCTGGTGATAAAATTCACGATCTACACCAGTTCCAGCATCGTTACTTCCGGGCGGCAGTTCAGACGCAAACCATACAAACTGCCCACGCCACGGGTTGTGTAGATGTGTCTTTCGCCAAAGGCATTTAATCCGGCGACGTAACGTTTATCTTCGACAGGGGCAAAAGGTTCACCAACCAACGGTACGCGCAGTTGCCCGCCGTGAGTATGGCCGCACAGCATCAGATCCCAGGGTTCATCACGCATGACTTCTTTGCTGTCGGGATTATGCGCCAGCACCAGTCTTGGCAGATTGGCTTCGCTGGCGGGAGGCGGTTTGCATTGTCCGGCCCATAAGTCACCAGTGCCTACCAGTTCGAATTGCCTGTTCGGCGTGGCGATCACCGTAGCCTGGTTAAACAACACCGTGATGCCCGCTGATTTCAACGTCTCGCCAATTAAGTGATTTTTTTCTGTACCAACAGGGCGATCGTGGTTGCCGAAGCAGGCAAACGTCGGCGCACATTCGGCAAGGGGGGAGAGTACGTCACTAAACGCCGAAAAATTCAGCGACATATCAAATAATACGTAATCGCCGCCCAGTAATATCAAATCGGGCTTTTGTTCTATGCCAAGAGCAATCGCGTCAGAAATCAGGCTTAAAGGAACAAAACGAGAGTAATGGAGATCGGCCAGAAAAAGAATTTTGAATGGTGCTGCGTTGTCTTTAAAAAAGGCGAGGCGGTGACGGATTAATTCAAACCAGCCTGGCTCACAGTAATGCATATAACCGAAACCTGAGCTCGTGGCTATCGTCGCGGCAGTAGCCTGCAAAAATCGGCGGCGTGAAATCATCGCTCATCCCTGCAAAAAAATCGGGCAGCGTCGTGCTGCCCGTGTGCATACTTTTAGTCGATGGTACGCAGCAGTTCGTTAATGCCGACTTTGCCGCGAGTTTTCGCGTCAACTTTCTTAACGATAACCGCACAGTAGAGGCTGTATTTGCCATCT
>JAIJJM010000938.1 GCA_022728415.1 Collinsella sp.
TTCCTCGCACCACCATACATACAAGGCGCTACCGCCGTGTCGGCGTAGCCGGGTGCGATGGTCGTCAGTCCGAGGCGGATTCGTTACGGACGTCACCTCAGGCGGACCCTCCGGCGTGTCGCCCGACCTTGCGACGATCCGCAGAATCGTCGCCGTCATGAACGGCGGGAATCCAAAACGATAGAACGTCCGCGAATCGTCGTCGATACGATTCAGTCTGTTCGCGATGACGACGTGGACGGTTTTGCCGCAAATCGTTTCGACGGGCGGTAGCGCAGCAACGCGACGCCGATGAGCATCGCGGTGGCGGCAAGGCTGATCGGATAAACGATCATGATCGCTTCGAAGGTGCGGTGCAAAGGAAACACGTATCCGATCCAGGTGATGCGCACGCCGACCACGCCGACCACGGTGAGCAACGCCGGCACCAAGGAGATGCCGAAACCGCGCAGGTAACCGGACATGACTTCGTACAGCATGCTGAACGTGTAGGCGGAGAACACCATGACGAGTCTGGTGTAGCCGACCGAGATGACTTCAGGAGTGGCGTCGAACAATGCCAGCAGGCCGCGACCGAAGAACAGTACGACGGCGATGGTGGCGGCGGTGGCGATGAAGTCCTCCAGAATGCAGACGCCAAGCACACGCCTGCAGCGCCTGATTTGCCTGGCGCCATAGTTTTGTCCGGTGAAAGTGGCGCATGCCTGGCTGAATGAGTTGAGAACGTAATAGGCGATGATCTCGATATTGAACGCAGCGCTGGAGGCGGCCATGACGACGGTGCCGAGACTGTTGATGGCTGCCTGGATGATGATGTTGGCCACGGCGAACACGGCGCTTTGCACGCCGGCCGGCAGTCCGATGCGCAGAATCTGACGCAAGGTAAGCAGATCGACGCCAAGCTCGCGCAGATCCACGCGGATGACGGCGTCCGTATGCGTCAGCCGATACAGCAGAATCATGGAACTGACGACATTGGCGATGACGGTGGCCGCCGCGACGCCTGAGACGCCCAAGTGGAACAGTACGACCAAGATCAAACCCATGGTCACATTGAGCACACCGGAGATGGCGAGCACGGCGAGCG
>JAIJJM010000939.1 GCA_022728415.1 Collinsella sp.
TCCAAGAAGGCCTGGCAGGATAATGAAACCAAGCCTGAGAACCCGGTCGGTGAGGGTGGAGACACCATCGGCTCGCTGCTTGATGATGCACACTCCTCGATCATGACCAAGACCAAGTCCGTTGACCAGGCATTGGCCGACGCTAAGCAGAACGCCATCGATCAAGGAGCGATCACCGAGTAATCATTGCCGTATCGATTACTGGTGACGAAAGGAGCGTCCTAGATTCCCTGCATGTTGTGCACCGCAACGTTATTGCTCCCACGATAAGTGGGTGTGACACATGCGGCTAGGGCGCTCCCACTATATATACATGTTGTTTTCCTTGTAAAAAGGAGAGGAAGGTCATGTCGCAGTCGGTATCACTCGATGCACCTACGAACGCATCAGGCAAGGCAGGCAAGCCGGTCACCAAAGGTGAGTTGGCCGAAAAGACCATTTCCCGTCGTAATTTCATCCATGGCATTGGATTCATAGCCCCCAATTTCATCGGCTTCATTATCTTGACGCTGATTCCTGTACTGGCGCTGTTCTACATCGCCAACACCAAGTGGAGCGCATTCGGCGACCCGGTCTTCAACGGATTGACGAACTGGAAGCGACTGCTGCATGACAGTGTGTTCAAGGATGCATTCGTCAATACGATTGTCTACGCGGTGGTGCATATCCCGCTGACGGTCGCTATCGCCTTCGGACTAGCGATTCTGCTTAATTCCAAGCTCAAGGGACGCGCCTTCTTCCGTACGGTTGCTTTCTTCCCCTATATCACCTCCATTGTGGCTGTAGCCCAGGTGTGGAACATGCTGTTCGACGCCAAGTCCGGTGTCATCAACCAGTTCCTCGGACTGTTCACCAGCCATACCCCCGGCTGGCTCGGATCGACGCATTGGGCCATGGTCGCAGTGATCATCGTGGCGACTTGGCGTGAGGCGGGCTACTTCATGATTCTGCTGCTCGCCGGTCTGCAGACGATCCCTGCCGAGCTGTATGAGGCGGCGAGCCTTGACGGTGCGAATGCGTGGCAGCGTTTCTGGAAGGTCACGGTGCCGTGCATGCGTCCTACGCTGTTCTTCGTGCTGGTGA
>JAIJJM010000940.1 GCA_022728415.1 Collinsella sp.
GCTCAACAAGCGGGGCGCCACGACTGATACCACGGCCGAGCAGACCGAGACTGCCCAGTCCAGCACCGTCGACCTGAGCGATATCCCGGGTCAGTACTGGTCCAACGCCAAGAAGCTCCTCAAGTCGCGCGGGGCCGATCTTTCGAATGCCGTGATCCTGACCGATGACGGCTCAACGCCTATTGTCGACGCCAACTGGGTGGTTACGTCTGCATACTACAACGGCGATGGCAACCTGGAGGTCCAGCTCACGCACAAGGGCGGCTCGTCGAGGAATGCGTCCGGCGACCAAGGCGCCACGGACAGCTCGAGCTCTAACATGCTGGAGGACTTGAGCAGCAAGGCCCAAGAGCTGGGAGATAAGGCCCAGAATCTGGGCGATACCGCGCGGAACCTGGGCGACATGGCGACGAACGCCTGGGATGCCCTGCAAAACGGCATTTCGAACGCGCAGGGAAACTAGCGGTCGAGCGGTTAGAGCCTTAGCAGTGCAAACAAAAACGGGACGCAGAATTGCGTGACCGGGCGCATATGCGCATTGGTCGGCGGTCCTGCGTCCCGTTTTGCTGTCGATTACAGCTGCTCGGCCGGACGGTCGGGCGAGCTGAAGCCCGAGTCAAATGTGACGACGCACGAGACATCGGGCCGGCGTTCGTGCACGATGCGCGTGACGAGCTCCAGCAGCTCCTCGTCGGATATGTCAAAGCCGTCGGGACGCACCAGGTCAAACGAAACGAACCCGTCGTGCTCGTGCAGGTCGTGGATGGAGAGCGCGGGATCGATCTGCATGACGCCGCGCTTGACCCAGCCGCGCAGGTCGTCGCCGGTGGTAGCGATGGGGTCGCAGTGCAGCGTGATGTCGATGCCCATCTGATGCTTGATTTCGTGTTCGATGGTGTCCAGAATCTCGTGGTGCTCAAAGGCATCGCCCTCGCCGGGCATTTCCACGTGCGCACTGGCAAATTGCCGACCGGGGCCGTAGTCGTGCACCATGAGGTCGTGTGTGCCCAAGACCTGGGGGTACGACATAATCCTGTCGCGGATTTCCTGGACGAGCTTGGGGTCGGGCGCTTGTCCCAAC
>JAIJJM010000941.1 GCA_022728415.1 Collinsella sp.
AATCGCGTCGATGATGGTCGTTTTACCAGCACCGTTCGGGCCGATCAGGAATCGCAAATCGCCGTGCTGCACAGTCAAATCAAGATTCTTGACGGCCACGAATCCATCGAACTCAACGTGCAGTCCACGAACTTCCAGATAATCGCTCCACTGGCCGCCGCGATCATCCAGCACCGCAAGCTGATCGTGCAGCTTCGTACGCTCTTCAACGATTTCGGCCTTCATCTGGGCCGCTTCGTCGCGCATACGCTTGGCTTCGTCGCGCATCTCAATCATTTCGGCGCGCAACTGCTCCAAATCGGCCTGCGATGCAGGTGCGGGAGCCGATGGATTCGAGCTCATGTTCTTCTCCTCACTCATGCGTTCACCGCCTTTGCAGTAGCAGTACCGGTACCGGCAACGGCACCAGCACCAGCCGAAGCTCCAACCGAACTCTTTCCGAGCCCGATCTTCTCCTTAATCCAAGGCCATACGCCCTTGAACTGTCCCAAGCCCTTCGGCACAAAGGCAATCACCAGAATGAAGATCAGGCCTTCGATGTACGTCCACGCGGACGGATACGCCTCAGACAGCTGCGTTTCCGCAAAGCGCACCAGCAGCGTGCCGACCACCGGGCCGAGCAAAGTGGCATGTCCGCCGATCACCACGCCGGCGAGCATCAGGATGGACGGCGTCACGCCGATATCGGACGGCGAAATGATGCCGACCACTGGCACGAACATTGCGCCACCAATGCCGGCGAACATTGCAGCCACCGAGAAGGCGAACACCTTGATGGAGGCGGGGTTATAGCCCAAGAACTTCATGCGGTTCTCTTGGTCGCGCACGCCGATAATCAGGTCGCCCATAAACGATTTGCGAATCCAGTAGACGATAAGCACCATGGCCAGCGTCAGGAACGCGCAGATGTAGAAGATCATCTGCTTGTTGGCGTTATCAGTCAAGTCGTAACCAAAGAATCCCTTGAAATCGTTGAGACCGTTGGTGCCACCGGTGGTTTTCGACTGGCCGATAAGCAGCACGGCGAACGCGGCAACCAGCGCCTGCGAAAGAATTGCGAAGTAGGCGCCACGCACGCC
>JAIJJM010000942.1 GCA_022728415.1 Collinsella sp.
CTTTAACATTGAAATGTGTGACGCATTTAACGTTTTTGCAACTTTTACGGTGTTGTGGGAAAAGTTCGAGGCTGCTCGAAGAAATAAAAATCATAGGGCAAGGTGATATGTATTTTCGCGATTGTGTTGGGAACAAGGGATAAAGTATTGCACTTGGTGATATACTTTAATAACAGGATCTCAACGATATGCGCGTGTTTAAAACCAAATGGTTTGCAAGTGAAGCCAGGTCTCATGCAATAACAGATGAAGAGTTGTGCCGGGCCATTTTAGAAACGGAACAAGGTAAAGCTGATGCACTTGGCGGTGGCGTTTTTAAAAAGCGCCTTCACCAAAATCGTGAGCGTGCAATTATTCTGGCGAAAGGGGGAAGTAATTGGTTTTACACGTTTTTATATGCAAAACAGGATATGTCGAACATCAATAGTCAGGAACTGGCTGGGTTTCGTGAAATTGCAAAGCATTATGGCTTCCTGACGAAAGCCCAACTAACAGCAATGATTAACACTAAAGAACTGACAGAGATCTGCTATGACTGCAAAAACTAAATTTAAAAGTCCTGCATTTGAGGCTATTCACAGCGCAGCGGCTGGATTGTCCAGCGTCGATGCTATTTCTGCCGAAACGATGCGTACTTTTGACAAAGCCTGCCTGACCAGCGTGCAAGACTTACAACCTGTTGAGATAAAAGCACTGCGGGAAAAATTAAAAGTGAGTCAGCCCGTCTTCGCTCACTATCTCAATACCAGCGTTTCAACTGTACAAAAATGGGAAAGTGGCGCTAAACGCCCCAATGGCATTTCATTAAAACTGCTCAGCATTGTGCAAAAACACGGGCTGGAGGTGCTGCTGTAAATAGAACGTAGATAATGCGTTCACCTACTGTCAGTTCCGATACCGGATGCGGCGTGAACGCCTTATCCACCCTACAGGTCAGGCGCGGTCTGTAGGCTGATAAGACGAAGCGGTTTTAATGCAGCCAGTGAACGCCCTCGGCAGGCTGAAAGAACGCGTTATAGCGCATCTGAAAAGCATTAATATCCTGCATTTCAGGTTCGGTTTCGCGCAGAAAACC
>JAIJJM010000065.1 GCA_022728415.1 Collinsella sp.
TCGATATCCTGCACGAGGAGGTCGGCGTGGTGTTTGGCCGCGTGCTCGACAACGCCGGCGTCTTTAAGTGGGACGAAGCCGGCCGCGCCGCCCAACAGCGCTTTATCGACTCGCTGTAGAGCACAGCCCCGGACGCTCAACGGCAGCCCCCACGACATAGCCACCCACACGACAACGGCGCCCGCCGGCAACATCGCCGGCGGGCGCCGTTTTTTGAGTAGTCATTGGGGACGTTCTTGTTCGACTAGTCGTTGGGGACGTTCTTAAACGACTAGTCATTAAAGAACGTCCCCAATGACTACCCGGTGCAAGGAGTGTCCCCAGATGCCGGCAGAAAAGGAACGTCCCCAAGTGCCAACCACGGCAACGCCGATGTCTTGGCAACGACAGCGAAAACCCGCCAGAGCGAGCAAGGTGCCTTGAAACAAGGCGGCATTGACCTTCTGGTCATGCCGCCGCAGTTGAAAGGCAGATTGCCGCTCTGGCGGGTTTGCAGCGTCGGCCGGTTACGGCGTTTGGTAAAACGCCGTAACTCTAAAGCTCCGTTACTTCAACGCTGTTGTAGATCTCGTCCCAGCGGTCCATGACCAGGTGGCCGGTCTTGGGATCCATGGCGTTGAGCTTACCGCAGGTATTGGCGGTCTTGAGCACCGTGACGTCGTCGGCACCAGCAGCAATGGCATGCGCAAAGCCGGCGATGGTCGAGTCGCCGGAACCCGTCGCGTTCACCGCCGCAATCGCGGGCGTCTTGGCACGGAACGCGTGGCCCTCATGGAAGCCCACCGAACCGGCAGCGCCCATCGAGACGACAACCCAGGGGATACCGGCAAAGCGGCCGTCGGCGGCAAGCGCCTCGCGCAGGGCATCGACATCATCGGTCGTAAAGGACGTACCCAGCAGGCCGTTAATCTCGGTCAGGTTGGGCTTTACGAGCTCGAGCTTAGCGTCGGACTCCAGCGCAGCCTCCAGCGATGCACCCGAGGTGTCGAGCAGCACCTTGGCGCCTGCCTCCTCGGCGATCTTGACGAGCTCGGCATAGTAGCCGGCATCGACGCCACGCGGCAGCGAGCCCGAAAGCGTCACAACGTCCGCCTTCGCTGCAAGCTCGGCGAACTTGGCCGTAAAGGCCTCGAGCTCGGCCGGGGCGATCTGCGGGCCGCTCTCCAGCAGCTCGGTCTGATTACCCTCGTGCAGAATATTCAGGCAAATGCGCGTCTCACCGGCGATGGGCACAAAGTCGTTCTTGACGCCATCGGCATCCATGAGCTCGGCCATATAGGCACCCATGTGACCGCCAAGCAGGCCGGTCGCGAGCACGTCGTCGCCCAGCTGCAGCAGCACGCGACTCACGTTGAGACCCTTGCCGCCAGCGGTCTTTTCGGGCGTCACGCGGTTAACATCGTCGATGATCAGCTTATCGAGCTGATAGCGCGTATCAATCGACGGGTTCATGGTAACGGTCAGAATCATGTTGAACTCCTATTCCGGGGCGGCATGACCCGCCCCAAGCATACGATAACTCGTTAAAGGATCTCGATCTCAAAGCCGCGGGTGACGGTCTCCCCCGGCTTAGCCACCAGGCAGCCACGCTTGTGCTCCAGAATATCGTCCTCGTCGGAGCAGGTGGACAGGCCGCCCCACGGTTCCACGGCCACAAAGTCGCCCGCGGGCTTGCTCCACACAATCAGGTATGGCATATCAGGGAACGTCAGGCGCACACCCTTGTCCTCGGTTTTCTTGGTCAGGGTAACCACGCGGCTCTCGAGCACGTCAAAGATGGTCTCCGCGAAGTCGAAGAGTTCGTGGGTAAGCGGCAGGTTCTGGCCGATCATAGGGTTCTTACTGCGATGCTCAACATCAATCAGGCCCGTCGAGGGAACGGCAGTACAGAGCTCGGCGGCCTCACGCTGCTCAAAACGGAGTTCGTAATCGTCATAGGACTCGCCCTCGTCGAGCGGGCACTTAAAGCCGGGATGACCGCCCACAAAGAACGGCATGTCCTCGGTGCCCTCATTGGACACCTCGTACGACACGGCCACCTTTTCCGAATCGATCGTGTAACGAGCAACGATCTTAAACGGATACGGATACTGCTCGAGCAGCTCGGCGTGGTCGGCAGAGCTTAGGCTCAGCGCAACCATGCTGTCGCCCTGCTCCTCGAGCTTCCACTCCTGCTTGCGGGCAAAGCCGTGACGGGCAAGCTTAACCTCGCGGCCGCCCATGGTCATCGCGCGGCCGTCACGAAGGCCGCCGCAAATCGGAAAGCAAATGGGTGCCTGGCCCGACCAGACCGAAGGATCGCCCTGCCACAGGTACTCGCGACCGTTGGCTTTAATCGAAGTGAACGATCCGCCAGCCGTGCTCAGTGCCACGCGAACAGAACCGTTATCAAGAACAAACTCCATAGGAGCCTTCCCTTTCTTACGACAGCCCGCCAAGTCAATAGGGCTGATAGAAAACCGGCCCGCGCCCCCTCACAGAAACGCGAGCCGTCAATTGAAAAGCTGCAAATCGCCAAGTACAGCCAAGAGCGAAGCACTCAAGCCAAGCAAGCAAACGTGTTATCGGAGCAGCTCGCCATACCAGAACGCTTCGCAACAACAGCGGCAACCCTGCAGGTACCCCCAACGTCAGCGAGCGACGCTCAGGTGCCCCAGGTCGCCGCGAAAGAGGAGCGACGCGTACTTCATGTACGCGAGCGACGGTTTGAGCGGCGAGATGGGGTGCATGAGCGCCGCGCAGCGTCGACCCGTTACGCGGTTTGGTAAAACCGCGTAACCCCACTAGTCGTGGTATTCGCCGCGGTCCCACTTCTCCAGGAACTCGTCAAAGAAGTGCGGGTCAGCCTGAGCCTCGGCGTCGGCCTTGTTGCAGGCATCGATCTTGGCAATCAGGGCATCGTGCTCGGGGGTCTTCTCGTAGGGCTCCTCCAGGAAGGCGAGCATGATGTCGGCCATCAGGAACTCGCCGGTGATCTTGCCGCCAAAGCCCACGATGTTGGCGTTGAGCTCGCGACGGGCATACAGGGCAGAGGTCATGTCGCGAACCAGGGCGCAGCGGGCGCCGGGGACCTTGTTGACGGCGTTGGTGATGCCGATGCCGGTGCCGCACAGGGCCACGCCAAAGTCGGCCTTGCCGCTGGCAACGGCCTCGCCCACGGCCTTGCCGTAGATGGGGTAGTGCGTACGGGTGTGGCTGTAGGTGCCGCAGTCGAGCACCTTGTAGCCAGCCTGCTCCAGGCGGTCGGCCAGATAGATCTTCTCGTCCGTAACGATATGGTCGCAACCGATTGCGATGGTCTTCTTCATCAGAACGTCCTTTCGTCTGAATTCACAAGTTGAGGTAGAAGTTCGAGTTCTCGGTGGCTCTCGTTAGGCCATCTTGTTGAGCATGTCGACACGGATCTGGTGACGGCCACCGGCGTACTGGGCGCGCAGGAACTCGCGGGCGATCTTCTTGGCGACCTCGGTGCCCACAACGCCCGGGCCCATGGTGACCATGCGCGAGCCGTTGTGCTCGCGGGTCATGTAGGCGGAACGCTCGTCGGAAATGTTGGCGACGACCATGCCCTTGATCTTGACGGCGGCCATATAGGAGCCGACGCCGTACTTATCGAATGCGAAGCCCTGGGAATCCTTGTGCTCCAGCAGGTCCTTGGCAACGGCGGTCGCGGAATCGACAAAGTCCGCGGCAGGGGTCTCGGAATAGTCGACGACCTCGTGGCCATCGGCGATGAGCATCTCCTTGATGGACTCCTTCATCGACATACCGTCGGCATCGGAAGCGATTACAACCCTCATGACATCCTCCTTGAGAGATACGCAGGTGCGTAGTTTCTGTTTGGAAGTGTTGAATCGCGTTCAGGTCCGGGCATCTGAATGCGCGGTTCTTCACTGTTCATGTTTATTTGAACACATTCGAACATCGACTGCAACAATTATTTGTTTATCTTTGTTCTTTTTTGAACAAATACCGTTCACGGATGATTGCTGGCCGTTTGGACCCGGCGTGGACGGAGTGACCACGTATTCAACAAACAAAAGGGCGGCCGAAAACGCATCTCGGCCGCCCTTCTTACGGTTGATCTTCCAAAGATCGCTTTGCCGCCTACTCAGACTGCCCACTCTTCTTGGCATGTTTGGACGGAGCACCCAAGAAACGACCCGTCAGATAGTTCGCGGGACCGGAGACATCAATCCCCAGCAGCACGTGTCCCAGCCACAGGAATGCCGCAAGAACCAGCAGCGGGACCACACACGAGGTGACGATCATCACGATGACGCCTTCGATCAGGTCGGTCACCTGCTGCACGATCTCGTCGGTCATCTGCTTGGCACCGCTGGTTACCGACGTGACCAGGCTCGAGGCCCCATCAGTCAACTGCTCGAGCACGTTTTTAGACTCCGTGGCCTCGGACTTTTTCTTACTTGATTTTGAGCTGGTGTCGCCGGACTTCTCCGTAGCTTCAGCCGTCTTTGCAGCATCGGTCGCTTTTTCCTCGGCCTGTTTGATACTTACGCGATACGTTTCATCGACCTTCTGTGACACCCATACGCTCGCGGGCACCAACGCCATGCCGATCACGGCAACCACCAGCACGCGCGTCGCCACGCGGCGCAGGACGGCGCTCGTGCTCCAGCGCCCGTGAATACCAAGCGACACCGCAAAGAGTACGAGCGAGAACGGAATCAAGATGCCCAGGCCGACCGACCACAGAATAGTCAAAAGATATTTCTCTAGGTATAGCACGGCAAGCACGATGCCCAAGTTGCCCGAAAGCTGCGCGAGCTGCTCGGCAACCGGCGTCCCCGTATCACCAGGCAGCGCGGTAATGCCCGCAGACAGCGCTACGCACGAGGTCGTGAGCGCCAGTACGTTGCCTTTCTTTTGATCTATGACCTCGATGGTGGAGTCCCAAGTTTTGGTATCGGCGAAATGCGGGCGCGCGACAAAGCCCGACAGGAGCGCCAGTACCACGAGCGCAACGATAAAGCCAATCTGCAGCTTTTTGTTTGCGCACACCACATCGGACAGGCTGGGCTGCAGCTCGGTTACCGTCGTGTGCTCAGTTATCTGGACAGGACGCCCATGAGCCATCTCATGCGCGTCTCTTTTTTGAATTGATCCGTTGTCCGGCATTTGGATACCTCCTCAGTCCGGCGTTTAATGCGAAAGGAAGTATACCCACCGAGCAAAAATCGAACGGGTGGACGAACGGAGCGCACCAAGACTGTCCCCAATGACTAGTCGTTTAAGAACGTCCCCAATGACTATCTCCCCAATGACTATCTCGGGATAAGTTGCGGTGGAATAGGGATTGTTTTGAGCCCGCCGGCCCCTATTCGGTCCCTATTTCACCGCAACTTGGAGGAGGACAGGAAAAGCCCTGCTGCGGCAGGGCTTTTGGAAGGGGACTTGGTTGTGAGGGCTCGTTAGGCGAGCTTGGCCTCGAGCTCGGCGATACGCCTGTAGGCATCGATGGTAAAGCGAGTCTGCTTCTCCAGGATCATGGTAGTCATGAGAGTATCCTGAGCATGGGCCATGATGAAGGTCATCTCCATCTCGCCACCGCCGGCCTCCTGCGAAAGCAGCTTGGTCTGCGTGTCGTGAGCGCCGATGAGCGCATCGCTCGCATCCTTGTGCAGCTGCTCGGCCTTCTCAAAATCGCCCTCGCGAGCAGCATCGAGCGCTGCAAGCAGATCAGTCTGGGCGTCGCCCGCATATGCGACAATCTCGAATCCAACCATCGAGATTTCTTCTTTGGTTGCCATATTGCGTTCCTTTCACACATGAACCAACGGAAAGCATCGCGTCCGGGCATACGCGCTGCGCTGTGTATGCCCGAAACAATAACATTCAAACAAAAAAGAACAATGCATAACGTTATTTCAAGCCGTGAACGGTATTTTTTTACCCGTGAACGGTTTTTAAACTGTTATGAACAATATCGAACATATCGATTGACAAGCAAAACAGATCCGCTCACCAACGAAAGTTTCTCGCTGCTCTAATCATGTCAAAGCGAGAAGGCGAGCAACAGCTTCTATGCTCACGCCCGTAGGTCTTTCACGCTGGAACGCTCGATCAGCACGCCCGACACAAGCGTGCGACTTCTTGAGCTCGGAGCCTCAAGGCCTGCAACGACTTCGTTGAGCGCACGAACGCCCAACTCGCGATGGCGAAACTTTACAGAGGTCAAAATCGAATTAGGTATCGTCTTGTATAGCTCGTCATCAAAGCCGATCACGGACACATCATCGGGCACACTCAGGCCCTTATCACGCAGAGCCATCATTACGCCGTTAGCCATACAATCGTTTGCGGCTAGGACCGCCGTGCAGTCGGGTTTATCGGCAAGCACAAGGCCTGCAGCATACCCGCTATCCGCGTTCCAATCGCCTTGCAGAGGCTCGGGCGGCTCAATGCCGTGCGCCTTGAGGGCCGCAAGCCAGCCTTTCATACGACATTGACTCGACAGCGACTCTTTCTTACCAGAGACAAAGTACACGTTTTTGTGCCCGCGATTCAGGAAGTACTCACACGCCATGCGCGCACCACCTTCCTGGTCGTCACTAACCGTAGAACACGTGGGATGCTCAATAGACGTGATGATCACCGTCTTGAGGTCTCTCGGCGCCTCAAAGGCATCAAAGTCATCGACCATCTGACGCAGGTTGAAGATCATGCCATCAACAGGCAGCTGCGACATCCTGCGCGCCGCATCGGCAAGGGTCATCTTCTCCCCTGCGCACTTCTTAATCATCGTGAGCGCAAAGCCGCGTTCTTCGGCGGCATCGGCGATACCGTCAATCATGTCCACGGCACCGCCCGACAAGTGAAACAGCACGACGCCGATGCACCCGTAACGGCCCAACTTGAGCGAACGCGCGGCAAAGTTAGTTCGAAACCCGAGCGCCTCCATTGCCGAATGGACCTTATCGCGTGTCGACTCTCGCACGCTATCGGGCTCGTTGATCACGCGCGACACCGTCTTGAGAGAAACACCCGCGGCAATCGCCACATCGTTCATCGAGACATTTTTCTTGTCCATCGTTGTCACCGCTTCTCCAGTCGGCTTTGTATCACTTGTTTTTTGTGTTCTAGCATACACTACCTGCTCGACTGACAAATCAGCCGTTTACCGGACAATATCGACCGTTCACCCGTAAATCCTTGTTGCCCCTTCTACAATGTCTTACGTTGTCATCAACGAAATGACAACTTTGTCATTTCAGAACACCTTCCTTACCCAGGGAGGTTCCGGGCAGTCCTGACCATCCATCGACGACCAGTTCCATCCACATGCATCGCGCATCAAGTAGCAAAGGAGCTCTATGGACGCCATCGTAAAGATGCTCGAAAAGCATCAACCGTTCTTTGAGAAAATCTCGAGGAACATCTACCTCCAGGCCATCAAAGACGGATTTCTTGGGTGCATGCCCATCGTCCTCACCTCTTCGATCTTCCTGCTGATCGCCACCCTCCCCGGCGTCGTCGGCATCACGTTGCCCCAGCCGCTCACCGACTGGTGCAACAAACTGTACAACTTCACCATGGGCGTCATGGGCATCATGGTTGCCGGCACTACGGCCAAAAACTTCACGGCTTCCATGAACCGCCGCATGCCCGCCGGTAAGGTGCTCAACGACGGCTCCACCATGGTTGCCGCCCAGTGCAGCATGCTGCTGCTCGCTGTTACGCAGTTCACCACCAAGCTCGACGGCTCCGAGCTTTCGGTCTTCGATTGCACCAGCATGGGTACACGCGGCTTGTTCTCCGCCTATATCGCAGCGTTCATTACCGTTTGGGTTTATAAATTCTGCGTCTCGCGCGATCTGACCATTAAACTGCCCAAGGAAGTCCCGGGCGCCATCGCTCAGAACTTCCGCGACATCATCCCCTTTGGCGGCGCTGTCATCATCTGCGGCATCATCGATGTTGTCGTGCGCAACCTCATGGGCGTTCCGTTCTCCGAGCTGCTTATCAAACTGCTCTCCCCGCTCTTTACCGCTGCAGAAACCTATCCCGGCCTTATCCTTATCCAGGCAGCCACCGCGTTCTTCTGGTTCATCGGCGTTCACGGCCCCTCGATTGTCCAGCCGGGCATCGACCCCATCCGTCTTGCCAACCAGGCCGAGAACCTGCAGGTTCTGCTGGCCGGTGGCCACCCCGCCCACTCCCTCACCTTTAACATGTCGCTCGTAGGTGAGTTCGGCGGCACCGGCGCCACGTTCATCGTGCCGCTTCTGCTGATTCTCTTTATGAAGTCCAAGCAGCTCAAAGCCGTCGGTAAGGCCTCGATTGTTCCTGTTGCCTTTGCCGTCAACGAGCCGCTGCTCTTTGGCGCGCCGATGATTCTTAACCCCTACATGCTCATCCCCTTTGTTGCCGCCGGCTGCGTCAACGTGAGTGTTGCCAAGTTCTTTATCGATAACGTGGGCATGAACGGTTTCTCCTTCGTGGTGCCTTGGGCCACCCCCGCCCCCATCGGCATTTTCATCACCACGAACTTCCAGCTTATCGCCCTGGTATTTGTTGCGATCATCATCTTGCTGGACGCCATCATCTACCTTCCGTTCTTGAAGGCATACGATAAGCTGCTCTGCGACCAGGAGGCCGAGCGCGCCGCCGAGCTGGGTCTCGAGTCCAATGGTGCCGCTGCCATCGCAGCCGACGCCTCTGCGCCCGCTGTCGAGCAGGCGACCGCTTCCGTCGAGACGACTGTTGCCGCCGCCGACAGCAAGCCTGTCGCCGATCAGCCCAAGCCCGCTGCCGATGCATCCGCCAAGAAGGATGTCGATGGCCTGAAGG
>JAIJJM010000943.1 GCA_022728415.1 Collinsella sp.
TCAATGGCACTTTGATGTTTTTCTCCACCCATGCCAGCGCCTTATCACGCTCAATGGCGTTGACCTGGTCGCATTTTTCCTTCGACAGTTTCATACCGGGAAAAACGGGTTTTCCATCCACCATCGTGGCCCCCCGACAGATGGTCCAGATGCCGGAACCATCGCGGTATGCCGTTGTGTGGTTACCCTCTTTTTCGTCCAGAAACTGGTCAAGTATCTGAGGAGCAGACGCGCCTGCAGCAATCAGCGCCAGAACAGCAGCTGACAGGCCGTATTTGATTTTTGCGCTCATGGATATTTATCAGGATGCTACCAATGAAAGATACTGGAAAGCCAACTGCAAAAAGCTAACAACCCGTAATCGAGTTATCAGAACTGTTAATTTTTATGGTATACCGCGCCTCTGAACAGGGGCGCGTTTCTGGCAACAGCTCGTCCCCTTCACATAACCCGGCAGCAACATCCAGGAAGACCTGTCTGATGCTCCTTCTGGCTGCTGCCTCATAAAACTCCAGCGCGGCACCTTCAACACGGTCCAGCGAGATGTCCAGGTCAAAAATTTCACCGTCAAAGCGTTTTTTGTCCCGTAACGCTAAAGTTACCGTAACTTTATTCTCAAAATTGCGGATACCCAGTTTTTGTTCGTTCGGGATGCCGAACCGTAATAACCAGACCCGACAATATCAGGATCTTCTGACGGGTTGTTTGTCGGTGTATTAACTCCGCTACCATCGGTCATAAAGGGAACAAAATAAATCTGCTGGGATTCTTTACCTTTATATGCACCATATACCACTTCATATTGCGTACCGTGTTCTTGTTTCCACGCGTATGTCGTGTCGCCACAAATCCAGGGGACTGATGCCGGACTTCCACCGTGACACTGCGCCGCCAGCCCGGCAAGGTCAGCACGGAACTGCTGTACCATTGCAAGAAATGCTGCTGGCTGCTGGGCGTAACTGGCATTCGTCATATCGAATTCCCCCTGCATCCAGCATATCGCCAGCAAAACGTTTTTCGGGTTTTTCTGCAATGCTGCCTTCGTGCGGAAAAGCAGATCCTGATATAAC
>JAIJJM010000944.1 GCA_022728415.1 Collinsella sp.
GTGCATTAAACGACTAGTCGTTGGGGACGTTCTTAAAAGACTAGCCGTCGGGGACAGTCTTCAGCGCTATCTTGCAAAGGAGTGTCCCTTTCGACTAGTCATTTAAGAACGTCCCCAACGGCTACCCCGGCATGACTAGTCATTCAAGAACGTCCCCAACGACTAGTCGTTTAATGCACCAGTTTCTGTCGAGTCGGTGCGGGTTGTTGGTTGCCCGTATAATGGTCTGTGTATGAACCGCAACCAAGGAGTTCCAGTTTATGGACCAGAGCCTCTTTACATTCGACCTGATCGCCGAGGACCCGACGACGCACGCGCGCGCCGGCGTGCTGCATACCCCGCACGGTGACATCGAGACACCGATCTTTATGCCCGTGGGCACCAAGGCAAACGTCAAGGGCATCCCCACCGAGACCGTTAAGCAGCTCGGTGCGCAGATCGTGCTCGCCAACACCTACCACCTGTCTATGCGTCCCGGTGAAGACACCATCGCCGAGCTGGGCGGACTGCACAAGTTTATGAACTGGCACGGCCCCATCCTCACCGACTCGGGCGGTTTCCAGGTCTTCAGCCACAACGACGCCGTCAAGCTCACTGACGAGGGCGTGCACTTTATCGTCAACGACTACGACGGCCGCCACGTGTTCTGGACGCCTGAGGACAACATGGAAATCGCCATGAAGCTCGGCTCCGACATCTGCATGCAGCTCGACCAATGCCCCGGCTATCCTGCCACGCGTGCCTATGTCGAGCGCGCCGTGGAGCTGTCGAGTATGTGGGCCGAGCGCTGCTATAAGGCCCACACCCGTGATGACCAGGCGCTCTTTGGTATCGTCCAGGGTGGCATGCATATGGATCTGCGCCTGCGATCGCTGCGCCACCTGGAGGAGTGCGGCGACTTCCCCGGCTACGGCATCGGTGGCTACTCGGTGGGCGAGGACCACGAGACCATGTTCGAGACGCTGGCGCCGCTGGTTTCCGAGTACATGCCTAAGCACAAGCCGCGCTATCTCATGGGCGTCGGCAACCCTACCACGCTCGTGCGCGGCGTTGGCGTGGGCATCGAC
>JAIJJM010000945.1 GCA_022728415.1 Collinsella sp.
CAGGCAGGCGACGCAGAAAGCAACCGCGAAGACCGCCGACCAGTTTGGTCGCGCCAGCTCGCGTGCATGGGGTTTGGTTTCATTTGAATGACTCATGAGTGACCTGCGAAGAAAGTGGCGGAAAGCTGCGCAGTGTAACATTTTGTATGTGACGTACTTAACGTTTTCGCAACTCTTCTCGCTTTTCATAAGAGGATGCGTAGCTGCTCGCATGTTTAAAAAAACGATGCTTGCTATCGCTTTAACAAATCTCAGGAGAATTTAATATAGCACTATGTGCTATACTTTTAACGACAGGATGTCAGCAATGCGTATCTTCAAAACCAAATGGTTCGCCAGAGAGGCTAGCTCTCATGGCATTTCCGACGACGAGCTCTATCAGGCAATTCAATCTGCGCTTCAGGGCAAGGTGGTTGATTTAGGAGGAGGGGTTTATAAAAAGCGACTCAACAAGAATCGCGATCGCGCAATCATCCTTACCAAAAGCGCAGAGTATTGGTTTTATACCTTTCTATATGCCAAACAGGATATGGCCAATATCAACCATCGCGAGTTAATGGGTTTTCGTGAGTTAGCAAAACACTATGCCAATCTCTCTGAAGAGAAAACGACGGTCTTAGTTAAAAGTAAAGAACTGGTGGAGATTTGCGATGACAGCAAAAAATAAATACAAAAGCCCGGCTTTCGAAGCGATCCATAGCGCTGCGTCGGGGCTATTCAGCGTTGGCGCAATCCCACAGGAAACAATGCGCCATTTTGATGAATCATGTCTCGGTAGCGTAGCCGCACTTCAACCCATTGAAATTAAAGCGCTACGTGAACAACTCAATGTTAGCCAACCCGTGTTCGCTCGTTATCTGAATACCAGCGTGTCTACCGTGCAAAAATGGGAGACTGGCGCTAAACGACCGAGCGGAATGTCATTAAAATTGCTTAGCGTCGTACAAAAACACGGCCTGAAAATCCTACTGTAGTTATTCTGCCGGATGGCGCTTACGCTTATCCGGCCTACAAGTGACGAGTGCGGAAACCGTAGGCCGGATAAGGCGCAGCCGCCATCCGGCACA
>JAIJJM010000946.1 GCA_022728415.1 Collinsella sp.
GGCGTCACCGTCGGCGTGTTGATCTTCACCGCTCTTACCTATGCACTGACCATTCTGGGTATTGATACTAACCTGCAGTTCGTGTTCTCCGGCCTGATCATTCTCGTCGCCGTTACGCTCGACTGCCTCAAGTACGTCCAGAAGAAATAGCGATCTTCGCATCTCCGCGTGATATAAAAGGGGAGCCGGCTGCCATCCTCCGGCCCCCTTTTTTAAAGGCGTGGGGTGCAGCTTGTAGTTCTTTGGGATTGACGAGTGTGGCGCATGACTTGGTCGCTATGCTCGTATTCCAAGTTGATAGCCGTCTTGTCTTGCGGACAAGATTAAAGAGGGAGGCAGGGTTTCCTTATGAAAAAGGTCCTCGTCTGTTGCAACACCGGTGTGACCACCAGCTTGCTGGTCACAAAGATTAAGGCCGTCGCCGAGACTCGTGGTCTCGAGATCGAGATCGAAGCATCGCCGATTTCCACCGCCGCCGATCATATCAGTGACGCCGATGCCGTTTTGCTGGGGCCGCAGGTCGGTTTTGCCAAAGAGGCTTTTGAGGAAGCCGGTGCCAAAAACGTTCGCGTTATCACCACCGAGGATTACGCCACGCAGAATGCAGAAAGTATCCTAGACAGTATTGAAAGCATCCTGTAGTCGCAATCCAGCCATGAAGGCGTCGCATAGGGGGCCTATCCCTATGCGACGCCTCATTTTCCGCCGCAAAGGGGACAGGCACCTTTGCGGCGGTTTTTGCTTCGAGGCCCAATTGCCTCGTTGCTATCGACGTTATGGTTGAAACCATCACGAAGGTGCACCGTCCCCTTTGTGCTGGTATTAGGCGGCGGCGATGATGAGGTTGGGGTTGGTGCGGTCCGAGATCTCGACGAGGGAAGATTCGACGATGCCGTTGGGGTCGTTGTCCATGACGATGGCATCCACGTCGGCAAGTTGCGCAAAACGATACATACCGCGCCCGTCGACCTTGCTGGCGTCCATAAGCACCATGCTTTTGCGGGCGGCTCCAATCATGGCGGCCTTGGTCTCGGCCATCTGCGGAAAGTCCGTGGTAAAGCCGC
>JAIJJM010000947.1 GCA_022728415.1 Collinsella sp.
CACGTCGACGTTGTCGCGGAACGGGAAGAACGCGTCGCTTGCGCAGGCAAAGCCGCCCTTCTCCACGCCCTCGCGTTCGCAGAAGTCCTCGGCGCGCTCGCAGGCAAGCAGTGCAGAGTCAACGCGGTTGGGCTGACCCGGGCCCATGCCAATGCCGGCCTTACCCTTGGAGACCAGGATGGCGTTGGACTTGACGCCCTTGCAGACCTTCCAGGCAAACTCAAGCTCAGCCATCTCGGCGTCGGTGGGCTTGCGGTCGGTGGGGAACGTAAAGGTCGCGGGATCCTCGGTCACGTGGTCGACCTCCTGCACCAGCATGCCGCCGTCGACGGAGCGCAGCTCCACCTGAGCGCCGTGGTCCACGCCGCCGGTAGCCAGCACGCGCAGGTTGGGGCGCTTAGCCATGCGTTCGAGCGCCTCGGCGGTGTAGCTCGGGGCGATGATAACCTCGACGAACTGCTTGTTCTGATCGGCGAAGTGCTCAACCAGCTCATAGGGAACCTCGCGGTTGCAGGCGATGATGCCGCCGAAGGCGCTCTTGGGATCGCAGGCGAAGGCGCGGTCGTAGGCGGCCGTGATGTCCTCGGCAACGGCAGAACCGCAGGGGTTCTGGTGCTTGAGGATCACGCAGGCCGGCTCGTCGAACTCGCGGACCAGGTTCCAGGCGGCGTCGGCATCCAGATAGTTGTTGTAGCTGAGCGGCTTGCCCTGGATCTGCTCGGAGCCCACAAGCGGGAACTGCGAGCTCGCGGTGTTCTCGCAGCCCTCGGCAAAGCGATAGACCGTGGCCTTCTGCTGCGGGTTCTCGCCATAGCGCAGGTCGTCGACCTTCTCCAGCGAAACTTCGAGCTTGGCAGAGGTGTCCGCCACGTCGCTTGCCTGGGCGGTAAGCCAACGGGAGATAGCCGTGTCGTAGGCGGCGGTGGTCTGGTAGACCTTCACCTGCAGGCGGCGACGGGTGGAAAGCGTGGTGCAACCGCCGGTCTCGCGCATCTCGGCCAGGACGGCGTCGTAGTCGGCCGGGTCGGAGATGACGGTAACGCTCGCGGCGTTCTTAGCAGC
>JAIJJM010000948.1 GCA_022728415.1 Collinsella sp.
CTTTACTTCCTCGCACCCCAAAGACCTGCTGCCCGAGACCATCGACGCTATGGCCGAGACGCCTGCCGTCATGCCGCAGCTGCACCTGGCAGTTCAGTCGGGCTCGACGCGCATCCTTAAAGAGATGAATCGTCGCTATACGCGCGAGGATTATCTGGGGCTCGTCGATCGCATCCGCAATCGCATGCCCGATATCGCGCTTTCGACCGATATTATCGTGGGCTTCCCCGGCGAGACCGAGGAAGACTTTGAGCAGACGCTGTCGCTTGCCGAGACGGTCCGTTATGCTCAGGCCTATACGTTTATTTATTCCAAGCGCGCCGGTACTCCGGCCGCCGAGATTGACGATCCCACGCCGCATGAGGTGATTCTTGAGCGTTTCAACCGTCTGGTGAAGGTTATCGAGACCACAGCGCACGAGTATAACCAGGGTGAGCTCCACACCGTTGTGCCGGCGCTTATTGAGGGTACGAGCAAAAAGAATGACGCGGTGCTGCTGGGCAAGAGTCCTAAGAATCAGACCGTTCATGCACCGATTCCCGAGGGCTACAGCATTGATCAGTTGATTGGCAAGATTGTCGATGTTGACGTCGACGTTGCCAAGACGTGGTATCTGTCCGGATCCGTTGTGGGTGAGCCGCGCTAATGATTGCTCCCGGGGCAGGCCTTTCCGCTGTTGCGATTGTCGGTCCGACCGCGGTTGGCAAAAGTGATGTCGCAGATCGTTTGGCGGCTCGCCTTTCGTCCGAAGTGCTGTCGTGTGACGCGATGCAAATCTATCGAGGCATGGATATCGGTACTGCCAAGATGGCACCCGCGGAATGCACGGCGCCGCTACGCCTGGTCGATATTGTTGAACCAGGCGTTGCATATTCTGCGGCGCTGTATCAGGCAGACGCTCGTGTACATGTTGAGCGCTTGCTGTGCGAAGGTCACCTACCGGTGTTTTGCGGGGGCACGGGCTTGTATCTCAAGGCCGCCTTAGATGAGATGGAATTTCCCTCGGGCGAGCTTGAGGACGATCGCCGCGCGGGGTATCAGGAGCTTGCCGAGTGCATGGGC
>JAIJJM010000949.1 GCA_022728415.1 Collinsella sp.
CTGGAATACTTCAACCCCGCCGGGTCCGTCAAAGACCGCGTCGCCAAGAACATGATTGACGAGGCCGAGAAGGCCGGCAAGCTCGTGCGCGGCGGCGACTACACCATCATCGAGCCCACGAGTGGCAACACCGGTGTCGGCATCGCCTCGGTGGCGGCGGCCCGCGGCTACAAGGTGATCATCACCATGCCCGAAACCATGTCCGTCGAGCGCCGCAAGCTGATGCAGGCATACGGTGCGCAGCTCGTGCTCACCGACGGCTCCAAGGGCATGAAGGGCGCTATAGCCAAGGCCGAGGAATTGCAGAAGGAGACTCCCAACAGCATCATCGCCGGCCAGTTCGTGAACCCCGCGAACCCGGCCATTCACAAGACCACGACCGGCCCCGAGATCTGGGACGACACCGACGGCCGGGTCGACATCTTCGTCGCCGGCGTTGGCACCGGTGGTACCGTGACCGGCGTGGGCGAGTTCCTCAAGGAGCAGAACCCCGAGATAAAGGTCGTCGCCGTCGAGCCCGCCACCTCCCCGGTGCTTTCCAAGGGCCAGGCCGGCCCGCACAAGATCCAGGGCATCGGCGCCGGCTTTGTGCCCGACGTCCTCGACACCCAGGTCTACGACGAGATCATCCCCGTCGAGAACGAGGACGCCTTTGCGACCGGCCGCGCCGTGGGCCACAAGGAGGGCGTGCTCGTGGGCATTTCGTCCGGTGCCGCCGTGTGGGCCGCACTGCAGCTGGCCAAGCGCCCCGAGAACGAGGGCAAGACCATCGTGGCCCTGCTTGCCGACACCGGCGAGCGCTACCTGTCCACAGCACTGTTCCAGGACTAAGGGCCCGTCACTTGTCGATGAGCCCAAGGCACGCCGGTCTCCCCTCTCTTCTGGCAGCCTGGGCTCATCCCGGCAGGGTGTCCCACAGGACGCCTGAACTTGCTACAATGTCTGCGGCGCGGAACCAGCCTCCCGCGCCGCTTTTCTTTTTTGGCCACATGCCACCAAGGAGAACCTCCCCATGCACAACAAGCGCGTGCTCGTCGCCATGAGCGGCGGCGTCGATTCC
>JAIJJM010000950.1 GCA_022728415.1 Collinsella sp.
CACCTCTCCGCCTCCCATGGATAAAACAAGAGCCCCCGGATTTGAGCACTGTTAGGAGGCTTGGAGGCTACTGTTGACATAAACAATATCTCAACCGGCTCACAGAAGCAAGTGGCAATTTCCTGTAACGCTTCCCTGAAATCGCCTACATTGCCCGTAAAATAGCTCTTATCTAGAAGATTCAAGGGATTTTTCTGATACTAGAGCAATCCCACATATTGGGTCATTGGCCTATGCTCTCCTTGGACAGCTTCTCATCGAATGCTTGGTTGACGAGCATGTACACGGCCTGCGCAACGCCACCACGCCCGCAAGCGCGATGCCCCACGTGCAGGTGCCGTCGAATCCGCCGGTGGCGGCGATGGCGATGGTGCCGAACCGGATGGATGCGGCGAGGGACACGGGTCCGACGTATCCGCCGGGAATATACTTCTTGCACACCCGAACGAACGCGGGCACGATCAACGCCACGAACCCGGACCCGAGCGTGGTCACGGTGCCGATATCCGCATAATCCTCCTTGGACGATGTAGGCGGCCTACGGCATCGACGCCTACGAAAGCGGGTTCGGCATCAGAAAAAGACTGGGCCGGACGCCGGTGCTAACCCATCAACACGCGCGGATAAGACCCACGTTTCTTTACTCAACCCAGAAGCCCCACTCCCCGAGCGGAAGTAGGGCTGTCGGTCGGGCTGACAGGATTTGAACCTGCGACATCCTGCTCCCAAAGCAGGCGCGCTACCAAACTGCGCTACAGCCCGATGTGCCACATACGGCACAAGCTCATACTATAAGCGATGCCCGGTACATGTCATGGCGAGCAAGCGGCCGACCAACCAAAGCCAGCCAATCTGGAACGGCCCAAACCAACCCGGAACAGCCCGGACCAACCCAAATCGGCCCAGTCCGGACCCGCCAGACCGCATCGCGCCCGCATCGCTCCCGCCGGCGTCACGCCCCCATGGGCTTCTTGGGCTTTTTGTCGCTCATGAGCATGAGGAAGCTGCGGGACTGGGCGGTGATCATGAAGCCCGCCTCATAGCTCAGTTCCGGCCCA
>JAIJJM010000951.1 GCA_022728415.1 Collinsella sp.
CAGCGTGGTACAGACCATCGACCAGATTCTGGCCGACTCGGAGCGGCTGGTGCGGGTGTGGCACGACCCGTCCCGCTTCTCCATGCGCCAGGTAGCCCTGGCCCCCTGCTCCCCCTTCTCCGTGTCCACCGACCTGCTGCGGGAGAGTGCGCGCCTGGCCCGCTCCCTGGAGGTACGGCTGCACACCCACGTGGCGGAGACCAGGGACGAGGAGCAGTACACCCTGGAGCGGTTCGGCCTGCGCCCCCTTGCCTACCTGGAGGGGCTGGGCTGGACCGGCCCCGACGTGTGGTATGCCCATGGCATCCACTTCAACGATGACGAGCTGAAGGCGCTGGCCGCCACCGGTACCGGCGTAGCCCACTGCCCCATCTCCAACATGAAGCTCTCCTCCGGTGTGTGCCGGGTGCCTGAGATGCTCCGCCTGGGGGTGCCGGTGGGTCTGGCGGTGGACGGAGCCGCCTCCAACGACGGCTCCAACCTGCTGGAGGAGCGTCCGCGTCTGGGCGGCTCCGACCTGGTGGAGAACGAGCGTCATATGCTGCAGGAGATTGACGCCTTGGTTCGCACGAGCCCCATCGCGTTGAAGAAGCCCACGCCGGTCGAGGAAGCCGATACCATCATCGACATCTTCGATAACACGCTGTTTGACGTCATTCCCGTCATCTATCGTCGTTTTGACGACTGGGTGCTGGGTGATAAGGCCGGTACCGTGCCGCCGCTGTGCCCGGCGTTCTTCCATCCCGGCAGTTGGATCGGCTCCGACCGCGACGGTAACCCCAACGTCACCGCCAAGGTGAGCCGCGAAGTCGCCGCCAAGTATTTCACCCATATGGTGCTCAAGCTCGAGGACAAGTGTCGCCGCATCGGCCGCAACCTCACGCTCGAGGCCACCTACAGCAAGCCGTCCGCCGAGCTCATCAACCTGTGGAACCATCAGGTCGAGATGAGCACCCAGTACACCGCACGTGCTGAACTGATTTCCGAGCACGAGCCGCATCGCGCCGTCATGCTCGTCATGGCCGATCGTCTGAACGCCACCGTGCGTCGCATCACCG
>JAIJJM010000952.1 GCA_022728415.1 Collinsella sp.
TACCCGGATGAACAGCCGACTGCGCCGCTGGCGCGCTACACGTACACGGCCAGCGGAGAACTGCGGGCGGTGTATGACCGCAGCGGGACGCAGGTTCGCGGGTTTACTTATGATGCGGAGCACGCCGGGCGGATGGTGGCGCACCATTATGCGGGGAGGCCGGAGAGCCGCTACCGGTATGATGATACCGGTCGGGTGACGGAGCAGGTCAACCCGGAGGGGCTGGACTACCGCTTTGAGTACGGAGAGCGCCGGGTAATCATCACGGACAGTCTGAACCGGCGGGAGGTGCTGTACACGGAGGGCGAAGGTGGCCTGAAGCGGGTGGTGAAAAAGGAGCATGCGGACGGGAGCATCACCCGCAGCGAGTATGATGAGGCGGGGAGGCTGAAGGCGCAGACGGATGCGGCGGGGCGGCTGAAGGCGCAGACGGATGCGGCGGGGCGGCGGACGGAGTACAGCCTGCATATGGCGTCGGGTGCGGTGACGGCGGTGACGGGGCCGGACGGCAGGACGGTACGGTATGGCTATAACAGCCAGCGGCAGGTGACGTCGGTGACGTACCCGGACGGGCTTCGCAGCAGCCGGGAGTATGATGAGAAGGGAAGGCTGACGGCGGAGACCTCGCGCAGCGGTGAGACAACGCGGTACAGCTATGATGACCCGGCGAGTGAGCTGCCGACAGGGATACAGGACGCGACGGGCAGTACAAAACAGATGGCATGGAGCCGTTACGGTCAACTGCTGGCCTTCACGGACTGCTCGGGGTACACGACGCGGTATGAGTACGACCGGTACGGTCAACAAACCGCCGTTCACCGGGAAGAAGGCATCAGCACTTACAGCAGTTATAACCCGCGCGGTCAACTGGTCAGTCAGAGGGATGCGCAGGGGCGGGAGACCCGTTATGAGTACAGCGCCGCAGGCGACCTGACAGCAACGGTATCACCGGACGGTAAACGCAGCACCATCGAATATGATAAACGCGGGCGTCCGGTGAGTGTGACGGAAGGCGGTCTGACGCGCAGCATGGGGTATGACGCTGCCGGGCGCATCAC
>JAIJJM010000953.1 GCA_022728415.1 Collinsella sp.
TCCGGCGCCAACGTGCTGCTGACGCATCATCCCATCTATATCAAGGCGCCCGAGGCCTTTTGTCCGGCCGATTCCGCGCGTCCCCAGTGCAGCGCTGCACTGTACGAGGCGGCTCGTTGCGGCGCGAGCATCATCTCGCTTCACACCAACCTGGACCGCTCGCACGAAGCGCGCGTTCGCCTGAGCGAGTTGCTGGGCGCAGAGCCCATGAGCTCGCTGGAGCATGTGGACGAGCCTGAGCTCACCGGTTTGGGCGCACTCGCGACCCTCCACGATGCCTGCAACCTGCGCGATCTTGCCATACGTGCCGCCACGGCCTATGGCAGTGGCCCGCGCGTATGGGGCGAAGCCGAGCGCCCGTGCCGCACCGTCGCCATTCTGGGCGGCTCCCTCGGCGATTTTGGAGAGCTTGCCATCGCCGCGGGCGCAGATGTAATTGTGACTGGAGAAGCCGGCTACCACGTGGCGCAGGACCTTGCCTTACGTGGCCTGGGCGTGATCCTACTCGGCCACGACCGCTCCGAAGAGCCGTTCGTTGATATATTGATGAACTCTGCAGTTGACGCCGGGGTCGACCCCCATCATACGATTAAAATACTGAACCCTTGCCAATGGTGGACTGTGACAAAAGGAGAGAACTTATGAGCGCCGGCGCTACGCTACTCAAGCTGCAACAGATCGATTTGGAGCTCGCGCGCAACAAGAGCGAACTTGCCAATATGCCGGAGCTCAAGGAGCTCGCTTCCAAGCGCAAGACCTATGTGAAGCTTAAGTCCGAGATGACCAAGCTCTACGCACAGCGCAAGGATCTGGACATTGAGCTCGACGATCTCAACACCACCGAGATTCAGACCAATAACGCCATCGAGGCTGCCAAGAAGCGTCACGTCGACGGTTCTGATTACCGCGAGGTGCAGGACCTGGAGAATGAGCTCGCCACCCTGGCAAAGCGTCTGGACAAGATCGAGCACACCCGCAAGGATGTCGTTGTCGCCCATAAGGAGGCGCTCGACCGCGAGACTCGTGCGCAGGCCATCATCGCCAAGTTCGAGGA
>JAIJJM010000954.1 GCA_022728415.1 Collinsella sp.
TGAAAGGAAAACCAAGCATGGAACCAAAGAGGAACAGGATCATCGCCGCGACGGGATTTGCGGTCGCGCTCCTCATCCTGGGAGGAAACGTCGCGGTGATATGCGCCGGCAACGGAACCGCGGAGGACACGCAAAGCACCGTCGCCCGGCCGCGAACGAAAACCGAACCCGGACAAAAAACGGCTGGAGACGAAGAGACCGAGCCGGCGACGCCGACGGAGGATGATCCGTGCGCCGACCTCGCGCCGAAAGCGCTCGGCGTCTACATGGGCGACGAACGAGGCCAACTCGAAGGCGAATACTTCACGCCGGATGCCGCCGGCCTCGACATACCGGCATCATCCATAGCCCCGCAGCCATTGCCCGAGACCGAGTTCACCGGCTTCCCCGTGTCCACGGGGCGGCGGGTGGCGACATGCGCCGTATCCACCGGGCTGGAGGCATCCTGGGTGCTTGACTACACGCTCACTGACGACGGCTGGCGATGCGCGGCGGTCAAGGGCCCATTGGAAGGCGGATACCGGGTGCATGAAGGCAAACCAGAGGAACAAAAGTGATGAAGGCAAACGAACAGGATCAGCCAGTCCTCATCAAAGACGAGGGCGGAGAGGAATGACCAGGATCGACAGGAAGACGGGTGAGCCGATTCTCAGCCCCAAGCTTACGGTCGACCAGCTGTACGCCATGGCCAACGAGCCCGGTTGGCGTCCATGGATGCGCCTGATCGCCGAACATCCACACGCGTGGCCGGAGCTCGCCGAATGGTGGCATACCGCGCAGGAGCAAGGCTTTGACACGGCCGGTGCCGCGCCGCTGCCGCCCGCGTCCATGCGCGGCCGCCGTCGCGTCGCCATACCGTCCGCGCCGCTGCCGCCGGAAGACGAGCCGGGGCAGGAACCCGTGTCTGCGCCGGCGGAGCAGTCTCCTCCCGACGATTCCGCGGAGAAGGCCCTGAAGGACGCCGACGACGATTTTGCCGCACTCGAACGAATCGCCGACTTGGAATCGGATACGGCGGACATCCCTCCAATACCGGAAGCAGAATCGTCGGGG
>JAIJJM010000955.1 GCA_022728415.1 Collinsella sp.
GATGGATGGCGGCGACGCACTCCTCGTGGGTGCGGCGCACGAGCGCGTACAGGTCGAGCTGCTCCTGGGTAGGATCGCCCATCACGACGGTGCGCGTCATGTCGGAACGATAATCGCAGTAGCCCGCGCCGTAATCCATGAGGACGAAGTCGCCCTTCTCGATCACGCGGTCACTCGGCACGGCGTGCGGGTTGGCGGTGTTGGGACCGCTCGCCACAATAGAGCCAAAGGCCAGGCTGTCGGCGCCGTTGGCGAACATATAGTTCTCGAGCTCGTTGCGAACCTGCTTCTCGGTCATGCCGGGCTTAATAAAGCCGAGCATGTGCTGGAAGGCGGCATCGGTGATCGACTGCGCATGGCGCATGAGCTCGATCTCCTCGGCGTCCTTGATAGCGCGCATCTTGCGAATGTCGTCATGCATCAGCGGCAACATGCAGGCGACGGAACGATCCTCCAAACCACGCTGAATGCCCTGGTAGAAGTTGATCTGCATGTCGTCCTCGACAGCGCAGACGCGGCACTTGCTGGCCGCGATCTTGCCGGCGACCCAACCGGGGATGGTGCCCTCGTCCATGTCGTAGACCCAGGGGCTGCCGGCGGGCGTGTTCTCCTCAAAGCTGTTGAGGTAGCGCGAGTCGGTGTGGAACAGGCACTGATCTGCCGTAATAAACGCGGCGTGCGGAAACTCGAAGGTGTAGTCGAAGACGCCCTTCACGCCCGTAAGCCAACGAAGGTTGGCCTCGTCGCGCACCACGATGGCATCGTAGCCGCGCTCGACCATCAGGGTACGGACACGCTCGATACGACCGGCAGGACCGGCAGTAAACTCAGACATGCAGATTCCTTTCTTGTTGTCTCAAAAAGTGCGGGACGAGTCTCAACCGAACGACGGAATCGCATACGATCCGCAACCGATTGGAAACCCGCCCCTCAACATGATACGAAAGACGATGGATGTCAATAAATCTTAGAGAAGTTCTTTGCGCGATGCCAAGTAGGCATGAGCATGGCGCTCCAGAACCTCGTCCTCAACGCTCGTTAGACGAATGGCGC
>JAIJJM010000956.1 GCA_022728415.1 Collinsella sp.
GGAGCAGCGGATGGAGTTGCCGTTCTCGTCGAAGTTGTCCTGCATGTTACCTGCCATCCTAGGCGTCCTTCGCGGCGAGATCGCGCGAGGTGACGATACGATCGATCAGGCCGTAGTCGAGGGCCTCGGCAGCGGTCAGGTAGTTGTCGCGCTCGGTATCGGCCTGGACTTTCTCGATGGGCTGGCCCGAGGCGTCGGACAGGATCTGGTTGAGCTCGCGACGGGTCTTCTTGATCTCCTCGGCCACGATTTCGATCTCGGTCTGCTGGCCCTGGGCACCGCCGCTGGGCTGGTGAATCATGACCTTGGAGTGCGGCAGGCAGAAGCGCTTGCCCTTGGCGCCGGCCGAAAGCAGCACGGCGGCCATAGACGCGGCCATACCGACGCAGATGGTGGAAACCTGCGGCTTAATGAAGTTCATGGTGTCCAGAATCGCCAGACCGGAGTAGACCTCGCCGCCGGGCGAATTGATGTAGAGCGAGATATCCTTCTCGGCATCCTGACTTTCAAGATGCAGCAGCTGGGCAACGACCAGGTTGGCGCTGACGGAGTTAATCTCCTCGCCCAGGAAGATGATGCGGTCGTTGAGCAGGCGCGAATAGATGTCGTAGCTGCGCTCGCCGCGCGGCGTCTGCTCGATAACGTATGGCACGAGGGCGGAATCGAACTTAGCGATCATACGCATCTCCATTTCTCTTACGGACCAATAGTGGTTCTAGACAAACGTACGGTGCCCGCATGCTATGCATTAGCTGGCACCGTACGAAGCAACCGGATAACCGGCTTATAACTTTACCCCATCATGGGCGCATCCATGCGCTCGCGGGAAAGGCGGCGAGAATTACTCAGCGTCCTTGGCGGTCTCGTCGACCTCGGTCACCTTGGCGTTCTCGACCAGGTGATCGACGGCCTTGGAGCGACGGATGGACTCACGGACGGCAGGCATGCGGCCATCGGCAATGAACTCGGCCTTGGAAGCCTCGACGTCCTTGACGCCGGCCTTCTCGAACTCGGCGTTGATGTCGTCCTCGGTGACCTCGATCTTGAGCTCA
>JAIJJM010000957.1 GCA_022728415.1 Collinsella sp.
CGGGGCTTCGTCTATGTCCACACCCCCATCATCACCGCCAGCGACTGTGAGGGCGCCGGTGAGATGTTCCGCGTGACCACGCTCGACCCCAAAAACCCGCCCCTCACCGAGTCCGGCGAGGTCGACTGGAGTCAGGACTTCTTTGGCAAGCATGCGAGCCTCACCGTTTCCGGCCAGCTCAATGCCGAAAACTTTGCCATGGCCTTTGGCGACGTGTACACCTTTGGCCCCACCTTCCGCGCCGAAAACTCCAACACCACGCGCCACGCCGCCGAGTTTTGGATGATTGAGCCCGAGATGGCATTTGCCGATCTGAACGACTACATGGATAATGCCGAGGCCATGCTCAAGTACGTCCTTAAGGACGTTATGGCCACCTGTCCCGACGAGCTCAACATGCTCAACAAGTTTGTGGACAAAGGCCTGATCGAGCGTCTGAACCACGTGGCAAACTCCGACTTTGCCCGCGTTACCTACACCGAGGCCGTCGAGATCCTGGAGCAGGCAGTTGCTGCGGGCCATCAGTTTGATTACCCCGTCAGCTGGGGCATCGACCTGCAAACCGAGCACGAGCGCTTCCTGACCGAGGAGCACTTTAAGCGCCCGACCTTCGTAACCGACTACCCGGCCGAGATCAAGGCCTTCTACATGCGCATGAACGACGACGGCAAGACCGTCGCCGCCGCCGACTGCCTGGTGCCGGGCATCGGCGAGATCATCGGTGGCTCCCAGCGCGAGGAGCGCCTGGACCTGCTCGAGGGTCGCATTAAGGATCTGGGCATGGCACCCGAGCAGTACAAGTACTATCTGGACTTGCGCCGCTATGGTTCCTGCAAGCACGCCGGCTACGGCTTGGGCTTCGAGCGCCTGGTCATGTATCTGACCGGTGTTGGCAACATCCGCGACGTCCTGCCGCACCCTCGTACCGTGGGTAACGCCGACTTCTAATCGCCGTAACGCCACAAAACGCGTCATATCGCATGATATAAGCGCCTCTCGGCAAGCCGAGAGGCGCTTTTTTCAACAGCATCCGTCAAGCTTTTGGCAAGGTT
>JAIJJM010000958.1 GCA_022728415.1 Collinsella sp.
GGAAAGAAGGTGACACCATTACCCTGAAGGTCAAAAACCGTCTTAATGAACAGACGTCCATTCACTGGCACGGCATTATTCTTCCGGCCAATATGGATGGTGTTCCGGGGCTGAGTTTTATGGGCATAGAGCCTGATGATACCTACGTTTACACCTTTAAGGTTAAGCAGAACGGGACTTACTGGTACCACAGCCATTCCGGTCTGCAGGAACAGGAGGGGGTATACGGTGCCATTATCATCGATGCCAGGGAGCCAGAACCGTTTGCTTACGATCGTGAGCATGTGGTCATGTTGTCTGACTGGACCGATGAAAATCCTCACAGCCTGCTGAAAAAATTAAAAAAACAGTCGGATTACTACAATTTCAATAAACCAACCGTTGGCTCTTTTTTCCGCGACGTGAATACCAGGGGGCTGTCAGCCACCATTGCCGATCGGAAAATGTGGGCTGAAATGAAAATGAATCCGACTGACCTCGCGGATGTCAGTGGCTACACCTACACCTATCTCATGAACGGGCAGGCCCCGCTGAAAAACTGGACCGGACTGTTCCGTCCCGGTGAAAAGATACGCTTACGGTTTATCAACGGCTCGGCAATGACCTATTTCGATATCCGTATCCCCGGGCTGAAAATGACGGTCGTGGCTGCAGATGGCCAGTATGTAAACCCGGTTACCGTTGACGAATTCAGGATTGCCGTTGCCGAAACCTATGATGTCATTGTGGAGCCTCAGGGTGAGGCCTATACCATCTTCGCACAATCCATGGACAGGACCGGTTACGCTCGAGGGACACTGGCCACGAGAGAGGGGTTAAGTGCTGCCGTTCCCCCCCTCGATCCCCGTCCTCTGTTGACCATGGAAGATATGGGTATGGGGGGAATGGGACATGATATGGCAGGAATGGACCACAGCCAGATGGGAGGCATGGATAACAGCGGAGAGATGATGTCTATGGACGGTGCTAACCTTCCGGATAGCGGGACATCCTCCGCGCCCATGGATCACAGCAGCATGGCCGGTATGGATCATTCCCGGATGGCCGGAAT
>JAIJJM010000959.1 GCA_022728415.1 Collinsella sp.
GATGCCGCCCGCAACGTGGGATACAACGCCTGCACACACGCCACCAACCATTCCTGGGATCAGGGGGCGGATGGCATCGCCCGTCTGTGGGACACGCTTGAGGCCGATGGCATCGCCCAGACCGGCTCGTACAAAACCGAAGCCGACTCCACCAAACCGTTAGTCATCGATTCCCCGACCGGCGGCGGCAAGCTGGGTCTGGTCACCGGCACGGTCTCCCTCAACGGCATGACCGCCGACGAGGACTGGCAGGTGGATCGTCTGCGCGAAGACGGCGACCCGAATCACGGCAGCGACATCCAGCGCGCGGTAGACAAGGCCAACAAGGCCCGCGAGCAAGGTGCCGATGTGGTGGCCATCGCCATGCACTCGGTGCAGGAATACCTTGATTACGCCGATTCCTGGCAGATTTCGGAAGCCCATGAGCTTGCCGACACTGGTGCCTTCGACGTTATCTACGGTGCCGGCTGCCATTGTGCGCAGCCCATCGAGAACTATAACGGCACGTGGATTGTCTACGGTCTGGGCAACACCGTCACCGAGTCGGCGAACACGCCGGAAACCTTGGTCAACAACCAGGGTGTGACCGCACGCATCCAGTTCGCCGGCAAGAAGGGCGTCAAGGGGTCGTGGCGCGTCAACCGCATCGACTGGGTGCCCACCGCCAACGTGCATCAAGGCAACTACCAATGGTGCCCGATATCCAGCGACCATCCCATAGGCACATGTTGGGACGAAGCCTACGACGCTCAGATACGCCAACGCATCTGGGATGTCATCTATTCGATGGGCGCGGACCAGAACGTCGTCAAGGAATGGAACATCACGCAGGAGCAGGCGGCAAAGCAATAGTTGCTCGGCTTGGTCTCAAGGAGGGGAAGCCGCAAGGTGACGCTTTTCCCGTCGGCCTCCTAATGTGGAGCCCATGACCGAGATTTACGAAACCCAAAGCGAACGCACCGATCTGCCCCTCGTCGTGATGCCGTCCGTGCTCGACGCGATGATCGAGCCCATCAAGGCCCAGTTCCCCGCGCTCCACGACGTTGCC
>JAIJJM010000960.1 GCA_022728415.1 Collinsella sp.
GCCTCCATCAAGGAGTTCTTCGGTTCCTCGCAGCTCTCGCAGTTCATGGACCAGGCGAACCCCCTGACCGGTCTGACTCACAAGCGCCGTCTGTCCGCACTCGGCCCTGGTGGTCTTGCCGGCCACAAGTCCGGCTCCAGCCGCCGCACCAACGTGCCGACGGCCGTCCGCGACGTTCACAATTCGCACTACAGCCGCATGTGCCCGATCGAGACCCCCGAAGGCCCCAACATCGGCCTGATCGGCTCGCTCGCCCTCTACGCCCGCGTCAACGAGTACGGCTTCATCGAGGCCCCGTTCCGCCGCGTCGAGAACGGCGTTGCCACCGACCAGATCGACTGGATGACCGCTGACGAGGAAGAGAAGCACGTCATCGCGCCGGCCAACACGCCGCTCGATCCCAAGACCAACGAGTTCATCACGACCGATGCCGAGGGCAAGATCGTTCGTCCGCATAGCGTGATCGCCCGTACCCGCGACTTCGACGGCTCCTTCGGCGCTCCCGCCGACGTGCCCGTCGAGGACGTCGACTACATGGACGTCTCGCCGCGTCAGATGCTCTCCGTCGCAGCCACGCTGATCCCGTTCCTTGAGCACGACGACGCCAAGCGTACGCTCATGGGCGCCAACATGCAGCGTCAGGCCGTGCCGCTGGTTCACCCTGCCGCTCCCTATGTCGGTACCGGCATGGAGCGTCGCGCCGCCCTGGACTCCGGCGAGGTCACCCTGGCCAAGAATGCCGGCGAGGTCATCTTTGCCGACGCCGCCAAGATCATCGTCAAGCATGCCGGTGGCATGGACGAGTATCACCTGGCCAAGTACCAGCGCTCCAACCAGTCCACCTGCATCAACCACCGTCCACTCGTGCGCGTCGGTGACACCGTTGAGCAGGGCGAGCCCCTGGCCGACGGTCCTTCGACCGATCACGGCGAGCTCGCACTGGGCCAGAACCTCACCGTGGCCTACATGCCGTGGGAAGGCTTTAACTACGAGGACGGTATCGTCGTGTCCGAGCGCCTGGTGGCCGAGGGCTATGACCTTGAAAAGA
>JAIJJM010000961.1 GCA_022728415.1 Collinsella sp.
TGATGTCGTCAAAATCGCCCTGCGAGAGGCCGGAGGCCTTGAGGTCGCGCTCGTAGGCGCCCGCGCCGTACCGTTCGTCGTAGTCGCGCCGGTTCTCATCCAAATGTTGGAAGGCTTCGATGGCGCTCTGCCCATAGCCGTCCATGTGGCCAAGAGCGGTGGGAACGGCGAACGAGAGCGCGATGATGACGCAGAGCCCCAGGCCGATCCACCGCGTGCGGCGCACGCGGCCGACCTGGGCGCGGAAGGCGTCATCGTCCGTGAGGTCCGCCTCCAGGGCGCGCTGCCCGCGGTGGACGAAGAGCGCCGCGTAGGGAATCGTGCACGCGATGGAGACAAACGGCGCCAGTACCAGCGGGCCCAGATCGTCGCCGATGTCCGCGAAGACCCCGCCGGCAAGAAACATGATCAGGGCGACGATGACGGCGGCGACGGCAGCGCCGATGAGCATGCCCGTCGCGTTGCCCCTCATCGCAGATCCTCCGAGCGCGCAAGGAGGACGTCGGGCACGACGGCGCTCTTCACGCTCCGGGCATCGGCAGTCTGCTCGGAAGCCGGCTCGGAGCGATTAGCACCGAACAGCGTCTTCATCCCCATGAACTGGAACGCCACTGCCGCGCCACCCGTCAACAGCAGATAGACCATCGAGATGATCAGCACCCACTTCGTTCCCCTGGCATTGTGCTTCCACCCGGTATCCTCGCCATAGTTCCTAAACACCCCGCGCCGGGAGAGTGCTATATAGACCGCGAGCACCAGCACGAGCATGATGACCGCCCAGACCACATAGATCCAGAGCGCGATGGGAAGGACCACCATTGCGAAGCCGACGCCCATGAGGAGTGGCAGGAACAGGATAATAGAACAGCCACCCACGAAATACCTCCTGACGAAGTCTCATATCCGGGCAAGTATAGCGTCGAATGCGCCAAGGTATCGGGCTCAATGCCCGTCTTTAGGATTTAGCACCAGAACTCTTTAGAACCAGAGACCACCTTTTCACCTCGAAGCCAGCCGCCGGGCTGGTTTTTTGCGTTTTGGGGCGGA
>JAIJJM010000962.1 GCA_022728415.1 Collinsella sp.
CAGGTGATCGGCAAGGTCGTCGAAGTCGACGAGCAGTATGAGGAGATCGTCATCGACTCCGAAGGCTCCAAGCTGCGTTTCGGCTTCAACGCCATCGCCCGTGAGTACACCCGCCCGGCCTATGTGTCCGATGATGAGGTCGACGAGAACGGCAACCCGCTGCCCGACGAAGACACCGAGGCTCCGGCTAACGATGAGGCTGGTCAGGTTCCGATCGAGGCGTCCGTCGTGTCCGAGGAAGACACCGCTGACGAGACCGGTGACGACAACGAAACCAAGACGAAGTAAGCTGTTCGATTCGGTAGCACCATCCGAGTATCGCATCGCAAAGGCATAAAAGGGGCGAGCACTATGGCACAGTCGGACATCACCATCGACGCATTGAGCAAGGTAGGGCAACAGGACGCCGAATATCTGGTGTCCTTGGTGCGTTCCATACCGGGGTTTCCCAAGGAAGGCATTATCTTCCGTGATTTCATGCCAGTGCTCGCCGACCCCAAGGGCTTGAAGATTCTGCTCAAGGCGCTTGAAACGGCTCTGCCGGTGTCCCCGAGCGAATTCGACTCCATTGCCGGTCTCGAATCGCGCGGGTTCCTGTTCGGCCCGGCCATGGCCGCCCATCTGGGCAAGGGTTTCATCGCCGTGCGCAAGGCCGGTAAATTGCCGCCCGAAACCATCGGTGAATCCTATGACCTCGAATACGGCACGGCCAGCGTCGAAATCGAAACCGACGCCGTACAGGCGGGGGAGCGAGTGCTCATTGTCGATGATCTCATCGCCACAGGCGGCACCGCCAAAGCCGGCGCCGACCTTATCGAAAAGGCGGGCGGCACTGTGGTGGGCTTCAGTTTTGTGATGCGGCTCGATGGTCTCGACGGTCTGGATAAGCTCGGCGGCAAGCCCAGCAGCTCGCTGATCGCGATGCCGGCCTGAGATTCCGTCTCACCCAACGTACAGTTAGTTTTCAAGGTCCGGCATGTACTGTGTACAGTTATATGCCGGACCAATTACATAGTCAGGGAAGGATCGATGGATCTTTACGAATA
>JAIJJM010000963.1 GCA_022728415.1 Collinsella sp.
TCGCCCTGCATCAGGCGGCCAACGGGAATGCCGGTCCAGTCGGAGACGATCTCGGCCACCGAGTCGGCGTCCACGCGGTCCGGGACCATCGGCTCATCGGCCGGGTTGGCCGCGCCGGCATCGGCAGATTCGGCATCCGCGCTTTCCGCAGCGGCGAGCTCCTTCTGGATGGACGGAATCTCGCCGTACAGAATCTTCGAGGCCTCAGCCAGATTTCCCTCACGGGTGAACTTGTCCGCCTGCACACGCAGGTCATCGAGCTTGGCACGCAGGTCACCGACCTTGTTGTGTCCGGCCTGCTCCGCATCCCAACGCGCCTTGAGGCCGCTGAGCTTCTCACGGGTGTCCGCGAGTTCGGCTTGCAGCTTGCCCAGGCGCTCCTTGGACGCGGGGTCCTCGGCCTTCTTGAGCTGCATTTCCTCCATTTCAAGACGAGTCACCTTGCGCTGCAGTTCATCGATCTCCTCAGGCGAAGAGTCGAGCTCCATACGCAGGTGGGCAGCCGCCTCATCGACCAGGTCGATGGCCTTGTCCGGCAGCTGACGGCCCGGAATATAACGGTTCGAGAGGGTCGCGGCGGCAACCAGCGCGTCATCGCCGATTGTCACCTTGTGGTGCGCCTCGTAACGCTGCTTCAGGCCACGCAGGATGGCGATGGTGTCTTCCACGCTCGGCTCGCCCACGAACACCTGTTGGAAACGGCGTTCCAATGCCGGATCCTTTTCGATGTTCTCGCGGTACTCGTCCAGCGTGGTCGCGCCGATCAGGCGCAGCTCGCCACGGGCCAGCATAGGCTTCAGCATATTGCCGGCGTCCATCGAGCCTTCGGCCGCACCCGCGCCGACGATGGTGTGAATCTCGTCGATGAAGGTGATGATCTGGCCGTCCGCGTTCTTGATTTCGTTGAGGACGCTCTTCAGGCGCTCCTCGAACTCGCCACGGTACTTCGAGCCGGCCACCATGGAGCCTAGGTCAAGGGAGATGAGCTTCTTGCCTTGCAGGGTGGTGGGCACGTCGCCCGCCACGATACGCTGGGCCAGGCCTTC
>JAIJJM010000964.1 GCA_022728415.1 Collinsella sp.
CCGAGATGTACGCCACGGCGAAGCCCTCTGCCATCATTGGCTGGGGCATGGGCGTATGCCAGCAGAAGCAGAACCTGAAGACGGTGCACACCATCGCCTCCATCGCCTGCGTTGCCGGCCAGATCGGCAAACCCAACTCCGGCCTCGCGCCCGTGCGTGGCCAGAACAATGTCCAGGGCTCCTGCGATATGGGCATGCTGCCCAACCTGTACCCTGGCTACCAAAAAGTCACCGACCCGGCTGTGCGTGCCAAGTTTGCCAAGGCTTGGGGCGTGCCCGAGGAAAAGCTCCCCTTGGAGGAGGGCTACAAGCTCACCGACCTGGGCCACCTGGTCGACGAGGGCAAGGTGCACTGCTTCTACAACTACGGCGAGGACCCGGTGCAGACCGAGCCCGATTCGGCCGGAATGCGCAAGACGCTCTCCGAGCTGGACCTGTTCATCTGCCAGGACATCTTTATGACGCAGACGACTATGCTCGCCGACGTCATCCTGCCTGCCACCTCTTGGGGCGAGCACGAGGGTGTCTTCACCGCATCCGACCGTAGCTTCCAGCACTTTGACGCGGCCGTTCCGCCCAAGGGCGAGTGCCGTCACGACTGGGAGATCTTCGCGGACCTGTCCACGCGCATGGGCTATCCCATGCACTACGACAACACCGAGCAGATCTGGAACGAGTGCATTAGCCTGTGCCCCAACTTTGTGGGCGCGACCTACGAGAAGATGGCTCCCGAGGGCGGTTACGCCCAGTGGCCGGTCAAGAGCACCGATGTGAACGACCACGGCACGGCCGACATGTTCGCTGGTGGCAAGTTCACCACCAAGGACGGTCGCGCCAACCTGATGGCACACGACTGGGAGGCGCCCTCCGAGCTTCCCGACGATGAGTACCCGCTCATCCTGTGCACCGTCCGCGAGGTCGGCCACTACAGTTGCCGCTCGATGACCGGCAACTGCAAGACGCTGGCGCTGCTCGCCGACGAGCCCGGTTTTGTCCGCATGAATCCCGCGGACGCCCAGGCGCGCGGCATCAAGAACGGCGACATC
>JAIJJM010000965.1 GCA_022728415.1 Collinsella sp.
AAAGGATAACTTATCAGAAATCACATGGGAATGAAACGAAAGGGATGATTCTAACTAACTGCTCCTGTGTTAAAACCACTTTCAATTGGGCAGATTTATCAGAAAGTGATTGCCAAAATGTGGACTTTAGCGAGGCTAATCTTTCAAACACTATTCTTCCTGACATCGTCAGGATGAAAGGCACGAAACTTTACCGTACCGACCTTTTTAATCCGATATTAAAAGCAGAAGCAGAATCAACAGAAGAAAAAGATATTAGCCCATTAGCAAAAATTATTCTTGACTATATTGAATCAGATAAAAACCCTGAGTCATTAAAATTTGATGAAAAATCAACAACCACTAAAATAATACAAGATATCGATAATTTTATTTTCTATAATCAGCATTTAAAGAGCATATTCAATCAAGCAATGAATCTTGAAGGAAAAATAAGCAGAAAAAAATACAATGAGATTTTTAACTATAAACAAGAACAAGCCAGACAATATTTCATCGACCAGTATAAAATAACAAAAAATGATTATTTAAAGAAAATACCTTTAACTGCACAATTAATTGCAAAATACAAAATGGATGATCAATTGGACCAACTTTTGGTTACCCGTGAAATTCAAGATGAAATAAAACCAAAGATTCAAGACAAAATAGATGAACTTTCTAAAAATTTATTCAACACTATAAACAAAACCATTAAGGATAATTTTGATGATATTTTTCGGCAACAGTCAGAATATATGAGTAATTATTATGAGTTCGTCGACTGACGATATTTCAGTGTCATTGAATTATGAGTGACAAAGTTACACCTTGAAATATCTCCGCATAATATATTCGGTGATGTCGGATTTTACTTTAACAGAGTGCCTCAAAATTGGGGCACTGTTCATTTATAAATCAAACCGGGTGGTCTGGAATCGCCTACACCTCCCGGTCAATGGCATTAAAGAATACCCAGCGGCCAGTGATGACCGATAAAGTACAGGATGCCTGCGGAAATTACCCCGGCGACAATATCGTCGATCATGATCCCCATGCCGCCATG
>JAIJJM010000066.1 GCA_022728415.1 Collinsella sp.
CATCCTCAGCATTGGCATAACTGAAGGACGTAATCAGCCCCAGCGCGTCCGTAAACTCATAACGGTATTTCACGTTAATCCCGTTCAGATTATCGCTGCCGGGAGCGTTCGTACGGGCATGAAGATACCCCGCGCTCAGTGTGGACTGATGTTCAGACGCCCATGCAGGCGCACCGGATACGGACAGACAGATGGCTGCGGACAAAATGACTGCACAAACTTTACGCATAATTACCTCTCGCTTTTCTGCAATAAAAAAGGCGCCATTTCTGGCGCCCGTATATGGGTTATAAAATTCAGCTGATACTGATGCCTGCGGTGGCTTTCTTCATCACCACAACCAGCAAATCGCTGATACTTGCTGTGGGATACCAGTTATTCACCAGCCATGCTGACACCGAAAACTCCAGCGTCATGTGGCCGCGACCAGCTGGCATATCAATAACACCACTGTAAATCAGCGTATTATCCAGCGCGGTACGGTTATAAATTTCAGCACCGTTTTTCCGTACTATCAGGCGGCATGACGAATAAATATCGTTATTCTCCCGCTCATGTTTAGCGCCGCTGAATGCCACCGCCGGAATAACAATCTGCCGGTCAAACGGCTGATCGTCATAAACCCTGACGGTAATGGTCCCTGATGGCCACCGCTCCGGTGCACGGGAGTCCCGGGGGAAAGCTTTGCCCACTGTTTTAACGAGATCGCCTTCAATCTGGTTGGCGGACAGTTTTCCCAGAACCCGACAGTTTTCGTTAATCGTGACGTTGTTGAGCGTCCCGGAGTTCGCATTCACGTTACCGCTGATATCGGCATTTTTCGCCGTCAGCCGCCCGTCCGGTGTCAGGGAAAATGCCGGAGGATTACCGCCGCTGGTAATGGTGGGAGCCGTCAGGTATTTCAGGAACACTTCGTTCATGAATATCTGATCGCCCTGACCAACAAACATCGGCTTTGTGTTGCCATTCGCAGGATTAATCATCGCAATCCGGTCAGCAGCCAGAAGCACCTGACTCTGCATACCTGCTGGCGTATTCTCAATACCGGCTCCGATACCCGCAATATAAAGGCGTCCGTCCTTCATCTGCTGCAGTTTCACGGCCCACATGCTGTTCAGGTTATTATTTGTATCAACCTGAACTTTCTGTATCTGCTGGATTGCCGCGCTCTGATTTTCCAGTTTTTTATTGACGGTCTGCGTGATTTCATTGCTGACATTCGTAATGGACGTCCTGATTTCAGCCAGATCAGGCGCAAGCTGACCGTTATCAATCTGTGTCCACAACTCCTGAGCCAGATGGTTTTTCCCTATCTCTCCTTTGAAAAAATCCAGATAGCCGGATGCATCATCACTCGGCTGGCCAACAGCCTCCACAAATGCCGATTTGCCAACAGTATTCACACTGCGGATATAAAAATAATAATCATGGCCCGGTTTGATATTGATACTGGCAGCTATCCAGTACAGCGCCGAGCCAAGATAGCGGGCTGCGGTTTCAACCTGCCTGATATCCGCAATCCGCTTTTCCGAGAACCAGAACTCAAACTGTACCGTCGGGTCATAAACGGCAAGATGCGGCGTGGCGGTTATCTGAAAATAGCCCGGCGTCAGCTCAATCCGCGACGGTGCTGCCGGTGCGGCAATCCGGAAGGTGGTGGTGGCAGGTTCACCCTGCTGGCCATAGCTGTTTATCGCCCGCACCGTCAGGGTGTATTCCCCGAGCGGCAGGCCGCTGAAACGGTGCTCCGTGTCTGCGGTGATGGCGGTGGTCACCAGTCTGGCATCCGTTCCCTTACCACTGGTCAGGCGCAGACTGAAGCGCACACCCTTCACCACCCGCGGCGTGTCCCATTTCGCCTGCGCCAGATACTGGCCGTCAGCTGCGCTCACCTCCACCGTCAGGTGCTGCACTGCCGGTGGGATGACGCTGTTCAGGGAACCTGACTGCGGCTCAAAGCGGGCACCGTTATCCACGATGGCTTCTTTTTCCGGTACGTGCTGCACCGCCGTGATGGCAAAGGTGCCGTCCGTGTTTTCCCGGATGGAGACACAGCGGAACAGGCGACGGCGCAGTGACGGCAGGGAGAGTCCCCACACCCCGTATGTCTCCACACCATCAGGCAGGGTACTGACCTGTATCCGGTCCGGCGCGGGGTGTGCGGTGATGTCCACACTCACCGGCTTACCGCTGCCGTTAATCAGGTTCACCGCCGATGTACCTGTCTCCGGCAGGGTAACCTCACGGTCCAGCGTCAGGGTGCGGGTGGCAGCATCAATGGACAGGACACGTCCGCCGGTCAGGGTCCCGGCATAGTCATTATCACAGATTTCAATAATGTCACCGGGTGTGTGCCGCAGCCCCTGAGACCCGAGCGTGAAATCCACCGTCTGCGTTTCCAGCAGTTCGGTCTTTATCACCCACAGTCCGGCACGGTGGGCCTGACCGCGGCTGGTACAGCCGAACGCGTCCATCTTCAGCAGGTTGCGTCCGTAGCGCAGTATGGCTTCCGGGTCTTCCACCAGTTCCGTGGAGGTCTGCCAGCCGTTCTGCGGGTCGGTGTAATTCACCTCCACCGCCGTGTGCCGGTCCTTCAGGGCACTGAAGCTGTAGCGGAATCCCACGCCGTTATCATCCACCACCACATCGCTGTTGGTGTACGGCCACACCACATCCGACGGGCGGTCCTGAACGAACGTCAGCGTCTGACCGTTCCATACCGGCATACAGCGCATCGCAGAGCAGAAATCACTGAGAACGTCCCACGCCTTACGCTGTTGTGCCAGGTACGCATTAAAGGTCATCCGCGGCTCGGTCCCCCCGAAACCATCCGGGACCGTCTGGTCGCAGTACTGCCCGATGGCATACAGCGCCCACTTGTCCACATCCGCCGCCCCCAGACGTTTTCCCATGCCGTAGCGCGGGTGAGTCAGCATGTCCCACAGGCACCAGGCCGGGTTGTTGCTGTATGCCGGTTTCAGACTGCCGTCCCAGATACCACTGTACGTGCGTTTTTCCGGGTCATAGTTTGACGGCACCTGGATGATGCGACCGCGGATATGGTAGTTCACCGTCATCTGCTGGCCGCCGAACTGCTCCGCATCCACCTGCAGCCCCACAATGGCCGTGTTCGGGTAGCACTGTTTCACATCGATGATTTCGGTGTATGACGACCACAGCGTCTTATTCTGCAGCTGGTCCGTGGTGCTGTCCGCCGTCTCCCTGACCATCCGGATGTTAAAGGGCCGGGGAGGCAGATTATCCAGAATCACCGAGGCCAGGAACTGTGAGGTGGTCTTGCCGTTAATGGTGACGTCCTTTTCTGTCACCCAGTTACCGTTACGCTGTAACTGAATCAGCAGGCGGACGGATGCCGGGTTACGGTCACCCTTTGAGGTGGTCTCCACCAGTGACTGCACCCCGAAGGTAACCCGCAGGCGGTCAATGTTCGCGGACGTAATGGTGCGCGTCACCGGTTTTGCCTTCGTCACTTCCACGCCCAGTCCGGTTTCAGCTCCGGAGGACTCAAAGCCTTCCGGTGGTGTCTGCTCCTGCTCCCCGGCGCGCCAGACCGCCGTCACACCGTGTATCACGGGATTGCCGTCCGTGTCCGTCAGTGGGGTTTTGTTCACCAGAATACTCTGCAGTCCCTTCACCGGACCTTCTATCGGTCCCTCACCAATCGCATCAATCACACTCATCATCTGCGTGGATTTGAGATTATCCTTCGCCTCACGAGGCGTGTGTGCCTTACCGCCACCTTTTCCCATACAGCCTTCCCCTGAATAAATTAACCGCCACTTGCCATTCCGTACAGAAGTCGGATATCCTTCGCCCGAAAAGCATGAAACACATTTCTGCCATGCTAAAGAGAAACCCCGGTATCAGCAGATACCGGGGTTTTCTTTCATGCCCACCGATAATCCTGTTGGTTAAAACCGGTAATGGCATAAAAATTCTGAATATCTTCACATTTTCACAAACTGACTGTGGCGCGTATAATTTCTCTGCGTTAATTTTTTTGTCGTGATATAAGAATAATTCCTTACACTTAATCTTCGTAACTCTCCCGCAGTTCCTGTCCGCGATCACTGCGGGATTTTTTTATTCTTTTTACCCCTGCCGCCCGATAACCACGACCTTTCCGCCCCCGCCTTCATCACGGGTACTGATGTCCTGGGATATACGGCGGGAGCCAACCAGCATTTCCCCGTAAGGCACCGGCATCGGGTTACCCTGGGCAATCATGTTATCCAGGGAGGAAAAGTACGTGTTCTGTTTACCGTTATCCGTGCTTTTGTACTCCGGTGTTTTTGCCTTCGGGGCCAGCATCTGGGCCACACCGCCCAGTATCATGCTGGCCCCCAGTGAAAACAGCATCGTGGTGGCAGAAAAACCGCCGGCACTCAGGGCTGTACCCCATAACGCCATCGAGGCACCGGCAGTGAAGAAAGAGCCCACGATGGCTGCCGCCCCCAGCACAATCTGCAGTCCACCCTTTCCGGCCCCGGCCAGTCGCGGCACAATATGGATGACCGTTCCCTCACCCAGCTGTTCGTGAAGACGGGCGTACACCGCCTCCGGTGCCGTGTCATAACCGGCAATACGTATCTGGTACCAGCCTTCGTTCATCTGACGGCGAAAGCCCGGCACCTGTAACGACAGCGCCCGGATGGCTTCCGCTGCCGTGTTCACATACAGGCTGAGGCGGCGGCCAAATCGTTGTAAATCCCCGTGAAGGCAGATGCGTGCCAGTGGCGGTGACGCCAGACAGAATGCGTTCGTCGTTGCCATTTTTCGGAATACCTCTCCCGTTTACTCAGTTGTTCAGGCAGATGGTGAAGCAGCTCACCGTTGCCGCAGTAAATGGCGGCATGGTTCGGTACCGAAGCACCAAAGCAGCACAGCAGAATATCGCCCGCCTGTGCAGAGGACAGGGGCACCCGGTAAAAGCCGGTGACCGCCATATTGTCCAGGTAAAGGTTCTGACCGTTGCGCCACCAGTCATCCTCGCGATGAAAATCCGGCATTTCAGTCCCCGCCAGATGATAAGCATCCCGGAACAGCGTGTAACAGTCCGTCACCCCGTGCTCAAAGCGCCGTCCTGTCAGATGTGGCACACAGCGGAATTTGTGAATGTCACCCCGGCAGACCAGCCACCAGGGCAGTGCGCTTTTTATCTGCAGCCGCCGGTCAGCCTCGCTCAGCCAGGGCAGCCCACCGGGATGACTGTGGACCAGTGCCACAATCTCCCCCTGCATCTCTGCCCGCAGCCAGTCTTCCGGTGCGATACGAAAATACGCCTCCGGCTCTGCAGAAATATTCACACAAGGGATATACCACTCCCCCTCCGGCGTGCTTATCACGAAGCCGCACGACTCCGCAGGCGCACACCGCCGGGCATGCGCCAGAATCGCTGATTCAGTCTGTGTCATAAACCGGGATTTACTGCGAAAGTTTATTAATGGAAAGGAAACCGCCAAAATTGCCGACATTCCTGCGCAGTTCACACCCGCGCATGCACTTGCTGCATCTGTCCTTACGGATATCCGTGGTGGGTTTATCGAACTCATCCGCCACAGCCCCGCCCGTGTAACCACACTCATCAGAGCGGTAGGTCCACATACAGGTGTTCGCCAGCATGATACGACCGGGAAACAGCGCCCCGTCCGTCTCGGTCGGTGTGGCCAGCACAAACGAGGCCGTCATGGCTGTCAGCTGCGACATCTGCTCCACCACCCAGCGGTCACTCAACTCCTGCTCCGGGTCCGCCGCCGGATTGCCCGCAACGAAATTCACCGCATCCAGAAAACGGGCATACACCCGGCGGCGGACCACCGTGGCCCCCACCAGACTCTGCAGGTCTTCCGCCATCCCGGTGACCAGACCGAACAGATTGGACACCGTCAGCGACGGTCTGGCACTGCTGCCCTTCCCGCTCATCTCAAAACCGCTGCCGTCAATCGGGTATGCCTGATATTGCCGCCCCTGCCAGGTGACCGGCTCCCCTTTTTCATTCAGCTCATTACAGAAAAAATACCGCTCACCGCCCTGTACCGTCAGGTCGATTTCCCAGAGTACCACCCGCGGTGACTGCTCTGATTTAACCGACTCGCTCAGACTTTCTTCGTGAATATCCTGCATCAGTTCACCACCTGCTTAAACTCCGCGCTGAACTCAACGCGCAACATCCCGACCCGCGCAGACCACCCGGCACAGGTCACCTTTATCTGCCGGTATGCATAGGGTGGCTTCCACAAAAATGCCTTCCAGCCACCGTGCTCTGCCAGGAACGCTTCCAGATGCCGGGCCTCCTCCCGGGTCACGGAAAGCGTCACCCTGTATGTTTTCAGGTCAGCATTCAGCCCTGCCGCCATACGCTGTGAGTACCCGTCACCAAAACGCACTTCACGCACCGATGGCTGCGAGTTCACCTCCATATCCGGCTTCACTTTCCAGCGAAAGGTTTTCATCCACCGCTCCCTGATAACATACCGCCATCACGCAACTGCAGCCGGAGTTCATCCTGTGCCCCCTTGCGGGCCATCTCATACACCGCTTTCATCAGCTGCGGCCCTGCCCGCCCGTTGGGGCCGTCGTTCTGAATCACCACGTGATTGTTCTGATTAAAATTAATGCCTTCCGCCCGCCGCATCTGCGCCGGACTTCCGGCACCGCCGACATAACCACCTTCCGCATAGCCCCGCATCAGGCGGTACAGATTGCCGACACCAATCCGGCTGGTCGCCTCCTTCGTGAAGACAAACTCCCCGCGATGAACAATCCCCGCAGGTTCATATTTACCCCCCGTCCCCGTAAATCCCCCGGTCGCGAAATGGAAGTTCGCCGCCGCAGCCTGAATGGCCGTCCCCGTGGAGGCAGACGCACCACCACCGAAAGCACCGCCAATGGCGCTGCCGATACTCCCGACTATCCCCACCATCGCCTGCTTCAGAAAAATCTCTGTCAGCATGGACAGCACAGAACGGGTGAAACCACGCCAGTTCTGTTCGCTGCCGGTCAGCATCGCCGCCATATTCTGTGCAATACCGTCAAAGGTCTGCGTGGCCGCGTTTTTAACCTGCGAAAAACTGTCCGTCGCACTTTCCGCCCACTCGCCCCAGCCGGACTTCATCCCGGCCATCCAGCTTCCACGAAGCTGCTCCTCCGCAGACCAGGTGTTCTTCAGTGCAGATGTGGCCTTCGCCAGCGCAGCCGGATTATCACCGTACACCTCACGAAGGCGCTGCTCTTCCGACTCCCGCTGCGCCTGACGGTCAGTGAGGCCGCGGGCTTTTGCGCTGATTGCCGCCTGCTTCGCGCTCTGCTGCTGTTCAAACCGCGCCGCCTGCTGTGCCAGCTCATTCAGCCGCTTCTGGTGTTCAATCTTGTCTCCCAGCTCAGCCAGCTGGCGTTTGTACTCCAGCGTCTCTTTCTCATGAGCCAGCAGGGATTTTTCCTGCTCAGATAACTGCCGTTTCGTGGCGGCCTCTTTCAGGACCACATACTGATTTTCCGCTTCCCATAAATCCCGGCGCTGCTGGCTGATTTTCTCATTCACACCGCTGTGTTTTTCCAGCGTCCTGAGCTCGGTTTCAAGCGCCAGCATGGCTGCATGCGCCCGGTCTTCCTGGCGCTCACCGGCAGACACCTTCACACCTGACGGCTTTTTCAGCGTCGATTCATAATCCTTTTTTGCCGACGCCATCAGCGTGTTGTAATCCGCCTGCAGGATTTTTCCGTCTTTCAGGGCCTTATTCAGCTCTTTCTGACGGGCGGTATATTTATCCAGCGGCGTCTGCAGGCGCTCATACGCCTTCTGCGCCTCTCCGGTATACTTCAGCTGTGACGCCTCACGCTCAGCCCGGTCCCTTGCCGCCAGTTCACCGGCTTTTTCCATATCCGACTGCAGCGTGGCCGCTGCCAGACCCAGACGGGCATTTTCCCGGTCATCCCATGCCCCCTGAAGGTTCGCACGAAAAGAGGAGGTCTTTCCCCGGCGCTGGCTCCGGCTCTGGTACCACTGCCATTTTTTATCCGCCTCATCAAATGCCTTCTGCGCACTGGCGAGCATATCCGCTGAGGATTCAGGACGACCGATATCCAGAATGGCATCCCACATCGATTTGAATGCCTTCCCTGTTTTATCCGCCCAGGTCTCCAGTGTTCCCATGTTTTCTTTCAGGCGACGGGTCTGCTCATCAAAGCCTTTCGTGGCGATATCGTTCGCCGCCTGCAATGCCCCGGCCTCGTCTCCGGAACGCTGCAGCTGTGCAACATACGCAATCTGCTCTGCCGTCACGTTACGGAACTGGCGCGCCATCGCCATCAGTCCCGACGTCGGGTCAGTGGTCAGCTTCCCGAAGGCTTCAGCGACTTTATCCACCTCCACACCGGATGCAGACGCAAAACGCGCGACACTCTGGTTGATGGCATCAAACTGTTCACCACCACGCACACCGGCATTCACCAGGGCTGCCAGTGACTCTCTCGCCTGGTTAAACGTCAGCCCTGCTGCCTGCCCGGCTCTTGAGAGAGTCAGCATACGATCGGCAGTCAGTCCGGACTGATTACCGGAAAGAACCAGGGTTTTATTAAACGCTGAAAGCGTGGAATCTCCCTGGTACCAGGCGTACACCAGCGCACCTGTCGCCACCGCCAGCGAGGTGACCCCGACCATCGGCAGGGTGATCGCACCGGC
>JAIJJM010000966.1 GCA_022728415.1 Collinsella sp.
ACGATGTGGAGGGCGCGCACGCAATGGGCGTGCCGTGTATCGGCATCTATTCGGGCGCGGCGGCGCCGGGGGAGCACGAGGCCGCGGGCGCCGATGCGGTGGTGCACTCGGTGGCCGAGCTTGCTAAACTTTTCGCTGTATAAGTATGCGATGTGAGGGGCGGGCGCACTCGCCGCTCATTGGCAAGGAGGTAGTCTATGAATCAGGTGGAGCAGAGTGTCGCTGAGTATGTCGACGAGGTCTGGGAGGATGTCGTCGCCGATATCGAGCAGTTGGTGAGTTATCCGTCCGTGGCAGTTTCTGCCGATGCGGAGCCCGGCGCGCCGTTTGGCCGCCCGGTCCGTGACGCGCTCGATTGCGCGCTCGGCATCGCACAGAAACTCGGCTACCAGACGAGCGATGACGAGGGCTATGTGGGCATTGCCGATATCCCTGGCCGCGGCGACAAGCAGCTCGCGACCATCTGCCACGTGGACGTGGTGCCCGCCGGGCCCGGTTGGAACACCGACCCGTTTGCGATGGAGCGTCGCGAGGGCTGGCTGCTCGGCCGCGGCGTGATCGACGACAAGGGCCCGGCGGTGCTGTCGCTCTACGCCGGCGCCTATCTGCTCAAGCGCGGCATTACCCCGCGCTATACCTTCCGCGCGCTGCTGGGCTGCGATGAGGAGGTAGGTATGTCCGACGTTCACCATTATCTGGAGAACTACGCGAACCCCGACTTTCTGTTTACACCCGATGCCGAGTTCCCGGTTTGCAACGCCGAGAAGGGCCAGTTTGAGGCGACGTTCGTGAGCCCTAGGATCGATGGCGGGCGCATCGTGTCGTGGAGCGGCGCCGAGGCGACCAACGCTATCCCATCGCAGTCCATTTGCGAGCTTGCGATTGCCGTCGATGAACTGCCGGCGCCGATCGAGAACGCCGACCGCCTGGAGATCACGGCGCTCGGCAACGGTCATGCCCAGATTTTCGCGCACGGTATCGGTGGCCATGCTTCGATGCCCGAGGGGACGATCAACGCCGTCGGCCTGGTCGTGACGTACCTG
>JAIJJM010000967.1 GCA_022728415.1 Collinsella sp.
CTTTTCGCATGCGGTGCCCAGGCCGTACCAAGCGGCCAGATTGATACGCGCTTGGCTCCAGCTGAAGATCCACGGAATGGTACGCAGGTCGTCGAGTGACTTGGCGCCCAGGCCGCGCTTGGCGGGACGCGAGCCGATCGGCAGCAAGCCGACCTCGGTCAGCGGCGTCACGGTCGAGAACCACGGTGTAAAGTCCTCGGTGTTCAGCAGGTCCAGATAGCGCTCGTGGCTTGCGGCGTTAAGCTTCTCGGCCATGTCCCAGAACTTCTGCGTGGTCTCGGTGTTGGTTTTCTCGACGCTCGGGGCCGACTGCAAAAGCGTTGCGGCGGCAACGGACTCAACATGGCGCTGAGCCAGCGTGCGGTTGCCGTAACGGGCAAAGATGACCTCGCCCTGCTCGGTGAGCTTAAAGAAGCAGTTGACCGAACCCTTGGGCTGCGCCAACACGGCCTTGTTGGCCGGCCCGCCACCACGGCCCACGGCACCGCCGCGACCGTGCATGAGCACCAGGTCGATATCGTTCTTCTCGGCCCACTTGGCAATGCGCTCCTGCGCGGAGTGCAGCGCGAGCATGGCCGTGGTAGGACCGGCATCCTTGGAAGAGTCGGAATAGCCCAGCATGACCTCCATACGGCGGTTGGTCTGGGCAAGGCGCTTTTGCACCACGGGCAGCGTAAGCATCTGATCGAGCACGTCGACGCAGTCCTCGAGGTCCTCGAGCTGCTCGAACAGCGGAATCACGTCGAGCTCGGGGACATCCTCCTCGTGTGCAAAGGACAGGTGGGCAAGCTCGAAGACGTCGGCCACATGCTGGGCGCTCTTGGTGAACGAGATGATGTAGCGGTGCGCCATCTTCTTGCCGTAGCGCTTTTGGATGGAGCCGATAGCGCGGAAGGTGTCGATGACCTCACGCGTCATGGGCTGCAGATCGCCATGGATACCGTTCTCGTGGATATCCTTGAGGGCGCGGGCGTGCACCACGGAGTGCTGACGGAACTCCATCTCGACCATGTGGAAGCCGAAGGTCTGCGCCTGCCAGATCA
>JAIJJM010000067.1 GCA_022728415.1 Collinsella sp.
CTGGCGTGGCACTCAGAAAACTGGACCCCACCCTCCACATGGAAAGAAGGTGTCGCCGGCGTCCTGATGGATATGGTGCTCGGCGTGATCGCCAAGATCGCCACGCCCTGGCAGCAGAAGAAGAACTAGGAGGGCATGATGTCTCACGAGCTTTCGATTGCAGACCTTAACAAGGACTTTTCCATCAAGGGCGAGACGCGCCACGTGCTCGACCATATCGACCTTGATATCCGCGCCGGCGAGTTTTTGGTCATCGTGGGCCACTCCGGCTGCGGCAAGTCCACGCTGCTCAAGATCATCGCCGGACTCGAGCATCCCACGACGGGTACCGTCGCGCTCGACGGCAAGCCTGTGACCGGCCCCGGCCCCGACCGGACCATGATCTTTCAGGAGCACCGCCTGTTTCCCTGGATGAGCATCCGCGACAACGTTGAGTTTGGCCTGCGCGGACGGTCCGATTCCGAGCGCTCCCAGATCTCGAGCCGCCTGCTCAAGACCGTCGACCTGGAAGAGTTCGCGGACGCGTACCCGGCACAGCTTTCGGGCGGCATGTCGCAGCGCGCCGCCATCGCCCGCGCCTTGGCGACTAATCCCGAGATTCTGCTGCTCGACGAGCCCTTTGGCGCGCTCGATGCCTTTACCAAGATGGAGCTGCAGGAGGAGCTGCTGCGCATCCACGCCGAGCAGGGCGGCACTATGGCCATGGTGACCCACGATATCGAGGAGGCCGTGTACCTGGCCGACCGTATCGTGGTCATGTCGAGCCGACCCGGCAAGATCGAGGAGATCGTCGAGGTGCAGCTGGGCCGCCCGCGCGACCGCGGCAGCGCCGACTTTGCCTGGTACAAGAAACGTGTGTACGACCATTTCATCAAGTCGAAACAAAAGGGACCCGAATACGTTATCTAACCTATACGGTTGGTAGGATTTGTAGCAGAATGGTGCGCCAAGCAAATTGTTCGCACAATGAGGGAGCGATTGAGGATGACCGAACCGAGCGACGAGCGCATCGACGGCATGCGCTTTGAGACGGCGCTGCTCCACGCGCGCCGCCGCGAGCCGTTCGCCGTGGAGTCGACGACGCCGCCGATCTACCAGACGAGCGCCTATGCGTTCGATGAGGAGGAGCGTCACGCCGCGGTGGCAGGCGGGCGTGCGCCGGGCTACGTGTATACGCGCCTGGGCAACCCCACCGTTGCGGCGTTCGAGCGTCGCATGGCGGCGCTGGAGGGCGGCTTTGCGGCCGTCGCCACCGCCTCGGGCATGGCGGCGATCTTCAACGCCGTCTCCAACGTGCTGCGCGCGGGGGACAAGATCGTGGCGGGTGCCTGCCTGTACGGCGGCACGCTCGAGCTGTTCGAAAGTCTGCGCGACTTTGGTATCGAGACCGTCTATGTTTCCGAGCTGACACCGGACACGTTGGAGCAGGCGATTGACGAGCGCACCAAGCTCGTCTTTGCCGAGACCATCTCGAATCCCAAGCTCGAAGTGCTCGATATCGCCGCTATTGCCGAGGTCGCCCACGTGCGCGGCATTGGCCTGGTGGTCGACAACACCGTGGCGACGCCGTATCTGTGTCGCCCGCTCGACCTGGGTGCCGACGTGGTCGTTGAGTCCTCGAGCAAGTACATCAACGGTCACAGCAATGCCATCAGCGGCGTGGTGATCGATTCGGGCCGCGGTCCGTGGGATCCGCAGCGCTACCCGTCCATGGCCAAGTGGGCCAAGTTTCGCAACATGGCCTATACGGTCAAGCTGCGTCAGGGACTGTTCCGCGATACCGGCGCGTGCCTGTCGCCGCAAAACGCGTTTCTCAACTGTACGGGCATCGAGACGCTCGCCCTGCGCATGGAGCGCGCCTGCGCGAACGCCCAAGGCCTTGCCGAATGGTTCGCGTCGAGCGGCCACGATGTCGAGGTCGACTATCCGGGTCTGCCCTCGCACCCAGGTCATGACTTGGCCGCGCGTCAGTTTGGCGGCCGCGGCTTTGGCGCGCTCATGTCGATCCGCGTGGGCTCCCAGGAGCGTGCGTTCAAGGTTATCAACGGCGTCAAGTTGCCGCTGCGCGTAAGCAACATCGGCGACACCAAGACGCTCATCACGCATCCTGCGACAACTGTTTTCGCCGACAATTCGCCGCAGGAGCAACAGGCGGCAGGCGTGTGGCCCGATACGATTCGCCTATCGATCGGGATCGAGGACCTCGCCGACCTTATCGAGGATTTCGAGCGGTCGCTCACCGCCGCCGATCAAGCATAGAAGGGGAACTGGTATGGCAAAGATCAACAATGCCGCACTCAAAAAGGGCGGTTTTATGGCCCAGAAGCAGAAGGGGTACTACAGCCTTCGCCTGCGCGTGGTGGCCGGGCATATGACGGCCGAGCAGCTGCGTGTCGTGGCTGAGGTGGCCGAAAAGTGCGGTCACGGCTACATCCACAACACAAGTCGCCAGTCCATCGAGATTCCCTGGATCAACGTGGAGGATGCCGAGGAGGTCAAGGCCGTGCTTGCCCAGGGCGGCGTGGAGCCGGGCTGCTGCGGCGCGCGCGTCCGCACGGTGACGGGCTGCCAGGGCTGCGTGTCGTGTCCTTCGGGCAACATCGACAGCTTTGCCGTCGCCAACGAGCTCGACGAGCGCTATTTTGGCCGCGACCTGCCCGGTAAGTTTAAGTTTGGCGTGACCGGTTGCCAAAACAACTGCCTGAAGGCCGAGGAGAACGACATGGGCATCAAGGGCGGCCGCAAGGTCACCTGGATTCCCGACGCGTGCATCCACTGCGGCATCTGCTCCAAGGTGTGCTCGTTTGATGCCATCAGCGACGACGGCGAGACGCTCACGGTGGACTACGACAAGTGCGCAAGCTGCGGCAAGTGCTCGCAGAAGTGCCCGGTCGACGCTTGGGAGACCCAGCCGGTCTACAACGTGTGCTTTGGTGGCCTGTTTGGCAACCACATTACCAAGGCCAAGTCGTTCCTTCCGCCCATCGAGAGCGACGAGCAGCTCATCGCCGTGGCGGATGCCGCGATCCAGTGGTTCGACGACCACGCCAAGGCCGGCGATCGCTTTAAGTTCACGCTCGATCGCGAGGGCTGGGAGGGCATGGTCGAGGCCGTGACCGCTGCCTACAACGAGCATGCGCCCAAGCCGGGCGAGCCCATCAAGCCGCTGGTCGGCACTGATAAATAAGTTGACGCGGCGGGGTTGCACCCATGCCGTCTAAGGAAGGAGGCCTCCATGGCCCAGGAAGAGATTGCATTTGACGACGAGGTCGATATCACCGACGCCGTCTGCCCCATGACGTTTGTGCGCGCGAAGGCCGCCATCGAGGAGCTCGAGATCGGCCAGGTGCTCAAGGTGCACCTCAACGAGGGCGAGCCCATGCAAAACGTGCCGCGCTCGCTTAAGGATGACGGCCAGCAGGTACTGCGCCTGGCGCCGTCGGACGAGGGCACGTTTGACCTGTACGTTAAGAAGCTCGTGGACGAGTAAGGAGAATGACGATGGCAGAGAGAATCGACGCCGCTTCGTTTGAGGAACGTGTGCTCAAGGCGGACAAGCCGGTGCTCGTTGATTTTTATTCGGATACCTGCATTCCGTGTAAGCGCTTAAACCCGCAGCTTGCCAAGCTGGAGGAGGCCCGCGTCGGCGAACTCGACGTGGTGAAGGTCAATATCAACTTCGACACGCAGGTGGCCGTTGACAACGGCGTCATGGCGGCGCCCACGCTCGTGCTGTTCCAGGGCGGCAAGGAGGCCGGTCGCACGGTGGGCTTTAAGGCGCTCAAAGAGCTCGAGGAGTTTATCGATGGGGCGCTCGCCTAGGGCCCTGTCTGAGCGGGTCTGCAAGGGCTCGGATACGTAATTACTTCGTAGGAAGGATGCCAATCATGAAGATCAATGTCGGCGGCAAGCAGAAAGAATACGACGAGGGCCTGACCGTGACGCAGCTCGTAGCGGCCGAGAATGTCGAGACGCCCGAGTACGTGACCGTGTCGGTCAACGACGAGTTCGTGGACCACAAGGACTTCGACAGCCGCGTGCTCAACGATGGCGACACGGTTGAGTTTCTCTACTTCATGGGCGGTGGCTGCTAAAAAAGTTCCCTAAGCACCGCACCTTGGCCCTCAAGCCGTCGCTTGCGTACATTTAAGTACGCGGCGCTCCTCTTTCGCGGCAACCTGCGGCACCTGGAACATTTTTAGCCGATCCCCGTTTCTCTTCAGTTTTAAGGGAGCTATCGCATGGCTTTTTCGAATGAACAGCTTGAGCGCTATTCGCGCCACATCATCTTGAAGGAGGTTGGCGTCAAGGGGCAAAAGAAGCTCCTGAATGCCCGCGTCCTTATTATCGGCGCTGGCGGCCTGGGCGCACCGGCGGCCCTGTACCTGGCTGCTGCCGGCGTGGGCACCATCGGTATTGTCGATGCCGACGAGGTCGATCTTTCCAACCTGCAGCGTCAGGTGATCCATGCCACGTCCAACATCGGCGAGCCTAAGGTGGAAAGCGCCAAGGAGACGATGGAGGACATCAACCCCGACGTCACGGTCAACACCTACCAGGAGTTCGTCGACTCCACCAACATCGCCGACTTGATCGCCGACTACGACTTTGTGATCGACGGCGTGGATAACTTTCCCACGAAGTTTCTCATCAACGACGCCTGCGTTATGGCCAAGAAGCCCTTTGTGCACGCGGGTATCATCCGCTTTAAGGGCCAGCTCATGACCTATGTGCCGGGCGAGGGTCCGTGCTACCGCTGCGTCTTTAAGACCATGCCGCCCAAGGACGCCGTGCCCACGTGCAAGCAGGCGGGCGTCATCGGCGCCATGGCGGGTGTCATTGGCTGCCTGGAGGCGCTCGAGGCTATCAAGTACATCTTGGGCATCGGCAACCTGCTGACGGGCAAGCTGCTCACCTATGATGCGCTGGCGGGCGATTTCCATACCATCAAGCTGCCGCCGGCAGACCCCAATTGCGCCATCTGCGGCGAGCATCCGACCATCACCGAGCTGATCGACTACGAGCAGCCCGAGTGCGCCGACGCCGTGCATGGTGCGAGCCTGAAGGCGGGGGAGTAGCGATGCCGCGCGTGGAGAAGCTGCTGCTTGCGGCTGCCGACTACGATCGCATCGTGGCGCATGCCAAGGAGGGTCTGCCCAACGAAGCATGCGGTCTGATTGCCGGCACGGTGGCCGGCGAGGACGAGGCAGCAGTGGGTATCGTCGAGCATGTGTACCTGCTTACCAATATCGACGAGAGTAACGAGCACTTTTCGATGAATCCGCGCGAGCAGCTCGCGGCCGTTAAGGACGCGCGCGCCCATGGCTGGGAGATGCTCGGCAACTGGCATTCGCACCCCGAGAGCCCGTCGCGTCCCTCCGAGGAGGACAAGCGCCTGGCGTTTGACTCGACGGCGGCGTATCTGATTCTGTCACTGATGGATTCCGAGCATCTGGTGCTCAACGCCTTCCATGTTGAACACGACAAGCAGGTTGCCCGCGTGCCGCTCGAGGTTGTTGAGGCAAAGGCGTGACAGACGCTTTGACCGAGATGTCGGGTGCGGCTGGCGCGGTGACGCCGCATGAGGTCAGTCGCGTGGACGCCGTCGTGTTTGCCGCCTATGGCACCACGCGTGCCCGGGCGCGCACGGCGGCGATCGAGCCCGCGTTTCGTGCGGTGGCCGATGCCGTTGACGTACCGTGCGAGCTGGCTTTTTGTGGCCCGGCGGTGTGCCGGCTTTTGGCTCGCCGTGGTGAGCCTGCGCCCGAGTTGGGGCGCGTGCTGGAGCAGGTCGCTGACGCCGGCGCGCGCAGGGTTGCCATCGTGTCCGGTATGGTTGTCGACGGATGGGCCCAAGCCAGCCTGCGTGAGCGCGTCGGTGTCGTGGCTGAGCGCTTGGGGCTGGAGGCCGTCGTCGGTGTCCCGCTCCTGTCCGATGCTGCTGACGTGGATTGTCTTGCCGCGGCGCTTATGGGGGAGTGGCGGCCTAAGCCTGGGACCGTGACCCTCTTTGTAGGCCATGGCATTGGCGGGCCGGCGGGCAGCGGCTATGTGCGGTCCCGTGATGCGTTTGATGCGTACGGGTCGCTTGGAGCGGCGTTTGCCCGCGCCGGTCGTGATGACTTGGCGGTGGCCTGTCTGTCGGATGGCCCAAGCGCTGCCCTGCAGACTGTTCGCGGGCTTGCCGAGCCGGGTTCGACGGTGCGGCTGGTGCCGCTGATGCTTTCCGCCGGACGCCATGTGCTCAAGAATATCGGTGGCTTGGATGACCGCTCATGGTCGAGTGTGCTCGCGGCTGCAGACTATGTCCCGCAGCTTTGCGATTGTGGCCTGGGCGAGGTTGCCACCGTACGGGAACTGTATGCGCACCATGCACGTGCGCTGTTCGCCACGAACGAATAGAAGAGAAGAAAGAACAGAAAGTATAACGATGAAGAAGACCCATTTGGTACGACCCATGATGGCCGGTGCTACGCTTGCGCTCGCCGCTGTTTTGAGCCTGGGCTTGAGCGCCTGCGGCGCGACCGGTTCCTCGGCAAATAGCGGTTCTGCAGCGGGCTCTGCTGTCCCGTCGTCAGACGCCGGCAAATCCTCGGCTTCGACTTCGACTGACGATAAGGTCGCCAAGTCGGTCGATCTTAAGATCGCCGAGGATGGCGCGGTGAGTTTTACCGATGACCTGGGCAACACCGTTACCGTCAAGAAGCCTAAGCATGTCGTGGCCTGCATGGGCAGCTTTGCCAACGCTTGGGAGCTCGCAGGCGGCGAGCTCGCCGCCGCGACCGACGATGCCTATGAGAACTATGGCGTCGATGCCGACAAGGTGGCATCGGTGGGCCGTTCCACGTCGTTGTCGCTCGAGTCCATCATGGCTCAGGACCCTGACTTTGTGATCGCTACCGGCCTTTCGGATGGCAAGCACTCCACGGGCGTTTCGCAATCCGACCTTAAGAGCGCCCTCGATGCGTCCGAGATTCCCTGTGCGTTCTTTAAGGTCACCACGTTCGACGACTATCTGCGCATGCTCCGCATCTTTACCGCCATCACGGGTCGCGATGACCTGTATCAGAAGAACGGCCTCGATGTTCAGGCCTCGATTAAAAAGGCCGTCAAAAAGTACAGCGTTTCCGACAAGAAGCCGCGTGTGCTGGTGATGAGCTCGTACTCCAAGGGCGTCACCGCGCAGGATTCCACCGGTATGACGGGCGCAATGGTCAAGGAATTGGGTGCGACCAACGTGTGCGACGAGAGCCCGAGTGCGCTCACGGACTTTAGCATCGAGTCGATCGCCGCACTCGATCCGGATTATATTTTTGTGCTGTCCGTCGGCGCTGATGCAAAGGCCGCCGAGCGCAACTTTGCGCAGTCCGTGGAGTCCAATCCTGCCTGGAGCGAGCTCTCGGCCGTTAAAGCAGGCAACTACAAGGTGCTCGACAGCGCGCATTTTATGTCGAAGCCCAATGCCAAATGGGATGAGTCCTATACGATTCTGGGCAAGGCGCTGGCCAAGATGAACTAGGGGGTTTGCATGCGTAAGACGAGTTCGAACGGGGCGGGGAGCGCGCTGTCGCACGCACGTCGCCGTGTCGTCCGCCTGTTTGCCGGGTTTGTCGTGGCGCTGGTTGTCGTTGCCGTCGTCTCGTTTTGCATGGGCCCCAGCTCGGTTTCGATCGGCGATATTGCCGCCTTTGCGACGGGCGCCCCCGTGGACGCGACCGTCGCCAATATCATCGTGAATATCCGCATGCCCCGCGTCGTCGCCGGTCTTGTTGCCGGCGCGGCGCTTTCTGTTGCCGGCGCGCTCATTCAGGCGGTACTCGACAACCCGTTGGCGAGCCCGAGTGTGATCGGCATCAACTCGGGTGCGGGCCTGGCCGTGCTTGCCGTCTCGGCCTGCCCGTTGTTCTATAACGATCCGCCGCGCGAGCTGCTGCCGCTCGTTGCCTTTGTGGGCGCGCTTGTCGCGGCCGGGCTCGTGTTTGCCATCTCGGCGCGTGCCGGCGTGTCGCGTCTGACGGTGGTGCTTTCGGGCGTAGCGATTAACGCCGTGGCCGGTGCCGGCATGAACACCGTACTGTTAGTGGCACCGAACGTGTACGTGGGGTCGTCGGCATACTTGGTCGGCGGCTTCTCGGGCGTGCTCATGCGCAACCTGATGCTGCCGGCGTTGCTGGCGGTATGCGGCATGGTGGTGGCGTTTTGCCTGGCGAACCGCCTGAATGTGCTGTCGCTCGGTCGCGAAGCTGCCCATGGCCTGGGCATGCGTACAGTGGCGGTGCGTTTGGCGGCGCTGGCGGTGGCGGCACTGCTCGCGGGCTGCGCGGTGAGCTTTGGCGGCTTGATCGGCTTTGTGGGCCTGATGGTGCCCCATGCGGTTCGCCGCCTTGCGGGCCACGACAACCGCGTGGTCATTCCGCTGTGCGCAATGTGCGGCGCGGCGTTTACCGTTCTGTGCGATACCGTCGCACGCACGGCTTTTGCGCCCTACGAACTGCCGGTGGGCATTTTGCTGTCGCTGGTGGGCGGACCGTTCTTTATCTACCTGATTATGGCACGAAAGGGGTTCCGCGATGAGTGAGCGTGAGGTGCCGGGGGCGGGCGCGTCGGGCGCTGGCGTGGCGGCGGGCGCGGCCGTTGAGCTGCGTGATGTTCGCTTTGCCTATGGT
>JAIJJM010000968.1 GCA_022728415.1 Collinsella sp.
ATTGTGCGCTCGCGCCAATGCTCGTCACGTGCGTAGCGGTCGGGGAAAATTTGGTAGACCATGCCGCGCTCGTACCAAGTGGGGCGGTTCTCGCGGTGCTTATAGACGGTAATCTGGAAGGACGGCACCTCGGCGTAGTCGTAGGTTACGCCTTCGCCGCCGGTGCGTCCTTGCGGTGCGCCCAGGCGGACCTCGGGCTGACCTTCTATATTGCAGATAAAGCTGTACCACACAAGACACGGTTCAGCGCATTTGAGCTCGCCGGTAAAAATGCCATCGCCTTCGTGCTCCATCGGGATCAGGGTCTCGCCGACGTCATCGACCCAGGTACGCAGGGTGAGTGTTGCCTGGTTGGGATCGGCATCCTCCAAAATCACCGAGAGTGCAACGGAAGTTCCAGTGGTCACAGCGCCAAACGGAGTGCGAAACTGCGGTAGGCGGCTGTTGTGAATCAATCTCATAGTACGGTCCAGTTCAATAGAACCATGGCTTGCGGCCATGGGCTTTACGCACAAGATGTAAGTATATCTGTTGTACACTGAGTGTATAAACAACATCCGTTTACCATCGGCGAACGGTTGTCCTAGAAAATCGTTTTACCAACCGCAGTAGATTTTTGGGACATGCCTTAAAATCTACCTTTTAGCTCCGTCGGCATGCGAATCGTGAAAGGTAGATTTTAAGGCATGTCCCAAAAATCTACTGAGAAGGGGCGCCCTTTGGAGCGCCCCTTGCCTAGGGTTTGATGAGGTTTTGATCGTCTGTGGGCTAGCGGCGCTTGCGGGTGGCCATTGCCTTGCGGACGGACGTCTTCTTGGTCGGAGCCTTTTCCTTGACCTGAGCGGCGGGGGAGGCCGGGGTCTCCTTGGCAGGCTCAGGCTTAGCCTCTGCCTTCGGGGCGGCCTTGACCTCAGCGGCCTTCGGCGCCGGTTTGGCCTTTACCTCGGCCTTGGGCTCCTCTTTGGCAGCAGTGGGCTTAGTCTCTGCCTTGGGAGTTGCGGCCTTTGCCATGGTCTTCTTGGTTGCCGTCGTGCGCTTT
>JAIJJM010000969.1 GCA_022728415.1 Collinsella sp.
CCGTTCCGCTGCAGCTGCTGGCTTACCATGTCGCGCTGATCAAAGGCACCGACGTTGACCAGCCGCGTAACCTGGCAAAATCGGTTACGGTTGAGTAATCACTATCATAGATAAAAAAGGGCTGCCGACCGGTGGCCCTTTTTTATAACTGACATCAATAAATTCATCTATCTTTCTATATAAATATATTCTGAATTATCATTAATGTCTGATAACAAACTTGATTTTTTACTGTTTAAATAATATTTAAACAATAAATTTATATTTTATTTTTGCGTAATTAATATTATTTTTAGATAAAGCCGTCTCTTTGGTGTACTATTCCTTTGAATCAAAAATACACTTATTAATATAAGTGATGATTCATGGTAAAGGATATATTATATCAATGGAGTTTTTATGAAGCGTAATATTATAGGCGGTGCATTCACTCTGGCATCTCTAATGCTGGCCGGGCATGCACTGGCAGAAGATGGTGTTGTTCACTTCGTCGGTGAAATTGTCGACACTACTTGTGAAGTTACCTCCGATACAGCCGATCAAATTGTCCCACTGGGTAAAGTCAGTAAAAATGCATTTTCAGGTGTAGGTAGTCTGGCGTCGCCACAGAAGTTCAGTATTAAGCTTGAAAATTGCCCGGCAACGTACACTCAAGCAGCCGTTCGTTTTGATGGTACAGAAGCGCCTGGCGGCGACGGCGACCTGAAAGTGGGTACGCCGCTTACAGCAGGCAACCCTGGTGATTTTACCGGTACAGGACAAGCGATTGCGGCAACCGGCGTTGGTATTCGTATTTTTAACCAGTCCGATAATTCGCAGGTTAAACTTTATAACGACTCTGCTTATACCGCTATCGATGCTGAAGGCAAGGCTGAAATGAAGTTTATTGCACGCTATGTGGCAACCAATGCGACCGTAACGGCTGGTACGGCGAACGCTGATTCACAATTTACTGTCGAATATAAGAAATAATTTATCAAGGGCCTTTTTATTCAGTTGGCTTTGGCCAGGGAGTCGTTATGTCCAGAAAAAGTTGTT
>JAIJJM010000970.1 GCA_022728415.1 Collinsella sp.
CTTTCCAAGCTCACCGTGGTGGCCGAGAACGTGGACGCCGTCAAGGCGTACGACGATCTGCTGAAGTCCGAACTTAATATCAAGAATATTGAGTTCTCGACTCTGGAGGACGCCTCCGCCCACGGTCTGAAGATTGTTCACGAGCTGCGTGTGAATGCCCGTGCGGCGGGTCCGCGCCTCGGCAAGCAGGTGCAGTTCGCCATCAAGGCCTCCAAATCCGGCGACTGGCATGTCGATGCTGCGTCCGGTGCGCCGGTGGTCTCCACGCCGTCCGGCGACCTTGCGCTGGTCGAAGGCGAGTACGAGCTGATCAACCGCGTGGAGGAGGAGAACGCCACCGAGGCCGCCGCTTCGGTCTCCGCCGCTCTGCCGACCGGTGGCTTCGTGATCCTCGACACCGCGCTGGATGCCGATTTGCTGGCCGAAGGCTATGCCCGCGACGTGATTCGTTCTGTGCAGGACGCACGTAAGGCTGCCGATCTGGACATCGCGGACCGTATCTCGCTGGTGCTGACCGTGCCGGCTGTCGATGTGGCCAAGGTCGAGCAGTTCAAGGATCTGATCGCCCGTGAGACGCTGGCTACCTCCTTCGAAGTGAAGGAAGGCGCCGAGCTGGGTGTGGAGGTCGCCAAGGCGTGATGCCGTGGCGGACTGACCGCGCCTGATGCGTGGTGCACGGGCGCGTGAAATGCACGAAGTGGTCCTGCCGTTTAGCGGCGGGACCACTTTTTTGTTTCGTGGTATGCCATAAAGTTTACGTCAGGTATTTGTTCAACTGTTCAATGCGGTCGGCATGCAGATTTTGAATATGGCGTTTCTTCGCTCTCACATGATTAAAGATGCATTATCGTCATCCGTCATTCCGGTTATCGCGCAAATCCATCGCATGTTTTAACTTCATGCTTGGAGGCGAACATGATGTAATGGGAACGGTTACATCAACTGTATTACGTGGTGCATTCATCAGTGTAATAGTTGCCATGGGTGACGGATTGCATCTTCGTGTGGATTTGCCTTCGAAGGACGCACAGCTGTTC
>JAIJJM010000971.1 GCA_022728415.1 Collinsella sp.
GTACAATCGACATTTAATATGTAAGCAAGACCTTGTTTCCTAGGCTGATGTTTTAGGAAGCAGGGTCTTTTTTATATCATCAATATGATACAAATTAATTTAGAAAGAAGCGATAAATAAGTGGAAGGCATGTTTTCTGCGGCATGGTTTGCAGCTCTAGGAAGTATTTTATTATTGGATTTAATTTTAAGTGGCGATAATGCTATTTTAATAGCTATGGCATGTAAAAGACTTCCTGATAAACAGAAATTGAAAGCCATGATAATTGGTTGTATGGGAGCTGTAATAATTAGAGTATTATTAACTTTATTTGCTACAGAATTGTTAGGTTTACCATACTTACAATTTATAGGAGGAATTCTTCTATTATATATAGCAGTTAAATTGTTGACTGACCATGGTGATGATAAAGCCGGTGATAAACAGCCAACTACTTTGATGGCTGCAGTAAGAACTATTATTATTGCAGATTTTATCATGAGTTTAGATAATGTATTATCTTTAGCAGGCGTAGCTAATATGGTTCCAGAAGGAAAATGGAGTTTAATTATCTGTGGTTTGATGATTAGCTTGCCAATAGTATTATGTGGTGCGCAATTATTTTTAATGATTATGAAAAAATTACCAGGTCTTGTTTATGTTGGTGGTGGTATTTTAGCTTATACTGCTGCTGAAATGATGGTAATGGATAGAGTTATTGGTGTTTATTTAGTGGAATGGAGTTTGATTATTAAAGTTGTATTGGTATTAATGATATTGAGTTTTGGTTGGTTTAAAAATCATAAAAGTTGTAATTGTTAACAGAACTTTAGGAGGAAATTATTTATGAATATGTTAAAAACGACGTTATTGATGGCGGCGTTAACAGGTATATTGATTGCTATTGGTGGTGCAATTGGTGGCAGCACAGGCGCTGTGGTTATGTTTGTTATCTCTTTAGGATTGAATTTCTATACTTATTGGAATAGCGATACCATGTGTTTAAGAGCATATAATGCTAGAGTGATAACACGTGAAGAAGCACCTAATCTATAT
>JAIJJM010000972.1 GCA_022728415.1 Collinsella sp.
CCTACGGCTGAGCGTGCTGTTGATGTTGAACATGGTGTCCCTTTTTTCGTTGGCCGCAGTGCGGCCGTCTTGCGGTACGGGGCAAACCTTATGGCGCAAACGTTGACAATTTGTTACGGAGTTCCGTTTGTAGCGAGCATATTTCCAATGTTTCCGCAGCGTTTCGGGGGTGCCGTTTTGTGCGACTCCTGTTGCCTGGCGAGCACGCGCCCTCGGTTCACGCTAGAATGCACTCAACCATTAAGCGGTTAATCCATCCATAAGATGCACGAAGGAGCTATCTATGAGCGAACCCCTGCGCACCGTGAACGTCGGTCTGATCGGTCTGGGAACCGTCGGCGGCGGCGTGGCCCGTCTGATCAAGAGCCACCACGATGAGTACCTGGCAGCCTACGGCATCGACCTTAAGCTGACCCGCGCCTGTGCGCTTGCCTGGGAGCAGGCCGAGGCGGCCGGTATTGAGCGTGAGGCCTTTACGAGCGACTGGCACGACGTCGTCACCGACCCCGCCGTCGACATCGTCATCGAGCTGATCGGCGGCGAGCATCCCGCAACCGAGATCTTCACCACTGCCTTTGAGCACGGTAAGCACGTCGTCTCTGCCAACAAGGCCCTGCTGGGCCGTCACGTCGAGACGCTCGCCGAGAAGGCGCGCGCGTGCGGCGTGCAGATTAAGTGCGAGGCCAGCTGCGGCGGCGGCATCCCCATCGTGAGCACGCTTGAGCACGACCTGGTGGGCAACAAGATCCTGACCATCGCCGGCATCCTCAACGGCACCACCAACTACATCCTGTCGCGCATGGACGCCGAGGGTGCCGATTACGCCGACGTGCTCGCCGACGCACAGGCCAAGGGCTATGCCGAGGCCGACCCGTCCGCCGACGTCGACGGCTTCGATGCCGCCAGCAAGACGGCGATCCTCGCCTCCATTGGCTTTGGCACCCGCGTGACCACCGATGACGTATACCAGCAGGGTATCCGTACCATCGGCGCCGAGGACATCGCCCAGGCCCGCGAGCTCGGCTACACCATT
>JAIJJM010000973.1 GCA_022728415.1 Collinsella sp.
CATAAAACTATTTCTCCCAGTTACGAATTTTTTAACATTGTTTTGTCACTTGCGTTATTAATGAATAAGAAATTTAAATATAAGAAATCGCTTTTAGCGGCTATTTTGAGTGCAACCCTGTTAGCCGGTTGTGATGGCGGTGGCTCCGGATCTTCCTCCGATACGCCGCCTGTAGATTCTGGAACAGGGTCTTTGCCGGAAGTGAAACCTGATCCAACACCAAACCCGGAGCCGACGCCTGAGCCAACGCCGGACCCAGAACCTACGCCGGAACCGACACCTGATCCTGAGCCAACACCAGAACCGGAGCCAGAACCTGTTCCTACGAAAACGGGTTATCTGACTCTGGGCGGAAGCCTGCGGGTAACTGGTGATATCACCTGTAATGATGAATCCAGCGATGGCTTTACCTTTACACCAGGCGACAAAGTCACCTGTGTGGCAGGGAACAACACGACAATTGCTACCTTCGACACCCAGTCAGAAGCTGCGCGTAGCCTGCGTGCGGTTGAAAAAGTGTCGTTTAGTCTTGAGGACGCGCAAGAACTGGCGGGTTCCGACAACAAGAAAAGCAATGCGCTCTCGCTGGTCACCTCCATGAACAGTTGCCCGGCGAATACAGAACAGGTGTGCCTGGAGTTCTCCTCGGTGATCGAGAGTAAACGTTTCGACTCGCTGTATAAGCAAATCGATCTGGCACCGGAAGAATTCAAAAAGCTGGTCAATGAAGAGGTGGAAAACAATGCCGCGACCGATAAAGCGCCATCCACTCATACTTCACCGGTCGTGCCCGCCACCACTCCGGGAACAAAACCGGATCTAAACGCTTCCTTCGTGTCGGCTAACGCGGAACAGTTTTATCAGTATCAACCCACTGAAATCATTCTCTCTGAAGGTCGACTGGTCGATAGTCAGGGGGATGGTGTTGTTGGTGTCAACTATTACACCAATTCCGGCCGTGGTGTAACCGGAGAAAACGGGGAATTTTCCTTTAGTTGGGGGGAAACCATCTCCTTTGGCATCGACACTTTT
>JAIJJM010000974.1 GCA_022728415.1 Collinsella sp.
GGAGACCGAGGCCGCTAAGCTCGCCTTTACGCCGCTCGTTATCAGCGTGATGGAGCGCTCTTTCCGCGTGGCACGCGAGAACAACCAGACTTATGTGTCGACCGAGCACCTGCTGATCGGCATCGTCGAAGAGGGCAACGGCATGGCCATGGACATCCTCATGCGCCTGGGTGTGTCGTCTGCCTCCATCAAAAAGGCTATCGAGAAACTCACCGCCAAGGACCAGGACAAGAAGCGTCCGCTCGCCAGCGCCGGTGCCGGTCGTCCCGGCGCGGGCCTGCCGTTCTTTAGCGGCTCGGATGTCTCGCAGCAAAAGGGGAGTGGCACCGATACGCTTAAGCAGTTCGCGATCAACCTCACGCAGAAGGCGCGCGATGGCGAGCTCGACCCTGTAATTGGTCGCGAAAAGGAAGTCCAGCGTATGATGGAAATTCTTTCGCGTCGCACCAAGAACAACCCGCTCATTTTGGGCGACCCCGGCGTGGGCAAGACGGCCATCGTCGAGGGCCTGGCTCAGCAGATTGCAGCCGGCAACGTGCCCGAGAACCTCATGAACCAGAATATCTGGACGCTCGACCTGCCGGGCCTCGTGGCAGGTGCCAAATATCGCGGCGAGTTTGAGGAGCGCCTCAAGAACGTGATCCAGGAGGCAACCGAAGCCGACGACGTCATCCTGTTTATCGACGAGATGCACACCATCATCGGTGCCGGTTCTTCCGAGGGTTCTATCGATGCGAGCTCCATGCTCAAGCCGGTACTCGCGCGCGGTGCCTTCCAGATTATCGGCGCCACCACGGCCGAGGAATTCCGCAAGGTCCGCCTGTCGGGCGTCGTGTCGGGTTCCTCGAACCATCCAAATCGCCTCGAGATCATCGAGCAGATGCACCTCGAGTACGACACGTACGTCGACCCGCACACGGCCGACGCGCTCTTCTCGGGCATCTACCTCCATCCCGTCGGCGTCAAGACGCTCTGCGTCGAGACGGTTCAGGCCGTCAAGTTCCCGAGGATGGTCAGGCAGGCCACGGG
>JAIJJM010000975.1 GCA_022728415.1 Collinsella sp.
CCCCTACACCACCAAGACCGATGTCATCATCGAGCGCATCGTCAAGCTCTCCAAGGAGGGCAAGGTCAAGGAGATCGCAGACATTCGCGACGAGACCGACCTTTCGGGTCTGCGCATCGCTATCGACCTTAAGCGCGGCGTCGACCCCGACAAGCTCATGGCCAAACTCTATCGCTCGACCACGCTGCAGGATTCGTTCTCGTGCAACTTCAACGTGCTCGTCGACGGCTATCCCCGTGTTATGGGCGTGCACCAGATTCTGCACGAGTGGGTCAAGTGGCGTATTGAGTCCACGCGCCGCCGCATTAACTTTGATCTGGGCAAAAAGTCCGAGCGCCTGCACCTGCTACACGGCCTCGAGGCGATCTTGCTCGACATCGACAAGGCCATCGCCATCATCCGCGGCACCAAGCTCGAGGCCGAGGTCGTGCCCAACCTTATGAAGGGTTTCGGCATCGACGAGACCCAGGCCGAGTTTGTTGCCGAACTTAAGCTCCGCAACATCAACGAGGAGTACATCCTCAACCGCACCAAGGACATTGCCAAGCTCGAGGGTGAGATTGCCGAACTTGAGGAGATTCTCTCGAGCGAAGACAACATCAAGAAGGTCATCAGCGACGAGCTGGCCGCGGTCAACAAGAAATATGTGATGCCGCGCCGCACGGGCAGGATCGAGCCCCACGAAGTCATCGAGGTAAGCCTGGAGCCCGAGGTCGAGGAGTATCCGGTTACCATCATGCTCTCGCGCGATGGCTACCTAAAAAAGATGACGGACCGTGTGCTCAAGAAAGCTGCGACGCTCAAGTACAAGGACGGCGACAGACCCTTTATCGAGTTTCCGTCCTCCAACACCCACGAGCTGCTGGTCTTTACCAACAAGAGCCAGGTGTACAAGTGCAAGGTTGCGGCGTTTGAGGACACCAAGTCGGCACAGCTGGGCTCGTACCTGCCCACCGATCTCGAAATGGAACCCGACGAGAGCGTGATCTGGGTCATCGACCCCGAAGACTACAAGGCCGACGTGTTGTT
>JAIJJM010000976.1 GCA_022728415.1 Collinsella sp.
CCGTGGTGATTTCGCTGATTGTCGGCGTGATTTTCGGCTACTATCCAGCTAGGCGCGCGGCAAAGCTCGACCCGGTCGAAGCGCTACGGCATCAATAATCGCGTAGCACCCCGAAATGCAGTAGGGCATTGCGCACACCGTCGTGGTCCACGTCGTCGGTGATGTAATCGGCGGCGGCCTTTGGATCGGCGGTCGCATTGCCCATCGCGACCCCGATGCCGGCGTAGGCGAGCATATCCGTGTCATTGCCGCCATCGCCGAAGGCCATGGTCTGCCCGCGCGTGATGCCGTAATGCGCCATGAACCGCTGGATGCCGCGCGGCTTGCCGCCATCGGCCGGAATCAGATCCGTGAAATCCGGATGCCAACGCACCCCGCGCACATTGCTGCACAGTCCCACCAGTTCGGCCTCCAACTCGGGTCCGACAAAGGGACTGATCTGGAAAGTCTCATGATCCAGCGCGCGGGTGCGCGGGTCCTCAAAATACCGGGTCGGTGCGGTTTTGCCCAGTTTGCTCCACGTGGCGCGAAGCAGATCATTGGACTGGTTGAAGTACACGTAATCCTTCTCGCCGAAATTGCACACCACATCGGGGTGACGGTCCAGCCAGTCGAGAATCACCTCAATATCAGCAGTATCCAAGGCCTGCGAGGCAAAGAAGCCGGTGTCATCAAAGCAATACTGCCCATTGAACGCCACCACGCCATCGAACGTCACCGGCATGGTATCCAGCACCACGTGCATCTGTGAAGGCGCGCGGCCCGTGCAAATCAGCACCTTGACGCCTGTGGCCTGCAGCCGGTGAATCGCCTCGATTGTGGAATCCGGCACCGTATGGGTCGTGAAACTGGTGAGCGTGCCATCGATATCGAAGAATACGGCTCGGATATCGGCATTGGCAGTATCGGTAGTCATAGCTTCCATTGTCAAAGCCCCTCTCGACGTGCTTTCCGGCGTGTTCGACACGCCTATAGCGGGTTATCAAACGCACGAATCCCGGCCATTGCATGCGCGCCATAAAAGACAC
>JAIJJM010000977.1 GCA_022728415.1 Collinsella sp.
AAAAAGCCCATCAACGGGTGAACAGTGGTGAACAGACGGTGAACAGTCATTACTGCGATTGTTCACCCTTTAACTTACTGTATTACTTATCTTTTTTCTTATGGTGAACAGAGGTGAACAGTAAAATATAAAAAAACAAACAGTAAGCCGGTTTTTCCTGCGACCTTTTCCTGGCTTGCCGGTCTGAGGATGAGTCTCCTGTGTCAGGGCTGGCACATCTGCAATGCGTCGTGTTGTTGTCCGGTGTACGTCACAATTTTCTTAACCTGAAGTGACGAGGAGCCGGAAAATGTCTGACAACACCATCCCTGAATATCTGCAACCCGCGCTGGCACAACTGGAAAAGGCCAGAGTCGCTCATCTTGAGAACGCCCGCCTGATGGATGAGACCGTCACGGCCATTGAACGGGCAGAGCAGGAAAAAAATGCGCTGGCGCAGGCCGACGGAAACGACGCTGACGACTGGCGCACGGCCTTTCGTGCAGCCGGTGGTGTCCTGAGCGACGAGCTGAAACAGCGCCACATTGAGCGCGTGGCACGCCGGGAGCTGGTACAGGAATATGACAATCTGGCCGTGGTGCTGAATTTTGAACGCGAACGCCTGAAAGGGGCGTGTGACAGCACGGCCACCGCCTACCGGAAGGCACATCATCACCTGCTGAGTCTGTATGCAGAGCATGAGCTGGAACACGCCCTGAATGAAACCTGTGAGGCGCTTGTCCGGGCAATGCATCTGAGCATCCTGGTACAGGAAAATCCGCTCGCCAACACCACCGGCCATCAGGGCTACGTCGCACCGGAAAAGGCTGTCATGCAGCAGGTGAAATCATCGCTGGAACAGAAAATAAAACAGATGCAAATCAGCCTCACCGGCGAGCCGGTTCTCCGGCTGACCGGACTGTCAGCGGCAACACTCCCGCACATGGATTATGAGGTGGCAGGCACACCGGCACAGCGCAAGGTGTGGCAGGACAAAATAGACCAGCAGGGAGCAGTGCTTAAGGCCAGAGGACTGCTGTCATGAT
>JAIJJM010000068.1 GCA_022728415.1 Collinsella sp.
CGATATCATCTTAGCATTCACGTTTTTACATATGCAAAACGCACTTTGAGTCACAAAAAACACAAGAATAGTGAGCGGTTCATTCACGTTTTACGTATTGTGCGACGGAATCGGCATCTCCCGCAACACGTGAGATATACAAAAGTGCCGCACGCTGAATGGTGATCAGCGTACGGCACTGCGCGAAACGCGTGAAATCCGCAGAACGCACGAAACTCACGAAACAAATAAAACGTACAAAAACGCAAGCAAGGCGAAGACAACGAACAGACAGAGACAGACAGCCTACAGGTCAGAACGTCAGCGAACGCACGTAGGAACCAACTTGCGGGCGGACGGGAACCAGCGAGCCGTCAGGATTGTAGTCAAGCGGCGCGAATACCACTTCGCGATGACAGCCATCGCCTCCAGCCCAGCGACCGGCCGGATTGTAGGCGAACCGGTGATACGCGATAATCCATTCGTCGGTGCCGGGAATATTCACGATGTTATGGTGACCGGTGGCATACAGCTTGCGCGCCGGGTCTTGTTCGATCAGCACGCGCGGTTCGCTCCAGGGCCCATGCAGCGATTCGGCCATCGCGTACTTGACGCAGTATTCCGGCTCTCGGGCGTCGTTCTCCGACCAGCTGGCGTAGTAGATGCCGTTGCGCTTGTGAATCCAGATGGCTTCACGGAAATCGCCCGGCACCCAGCTGAAAGCGCGCGATTCGTCGAACGACAGACAGTCCTCATTGAGCGGCGCGGCCCAAGCTATGCCGTTGCCCCACAGGAAGTACCGGGTGCCCTCATCCTCCACGTATACGCCGGGGTCAATGGTGTGGCAATCGAACGTACCTTCGCGCACGATTGGTTCGGGCTCAGGCACGAACGGCCCGCACGGGGATTCGCCCACAGCGGCGCCGATCTGGGAACCGGCCACGAAGTAGAACACGTATTTGCCGTCCGCGCGCTGTACCACGGAAGGCGCCCAAGCACCATCCGAGCCATCCCACCACGGCACATCGCGCAAGTCGAGCGCCGGATATCGCTCCCATGTGGCCAAGTCGTCAGACACATACACACTGAACGCGGTGGTGTCCCAATTATCCACACCGTCATCGGTGCAGTACAGGAAATATCGGCCATCGAAAATGGCAAGATTCGGGTCGGCGCAATACCTGCGCAGCGGATTAGTGGTCAGTACCGCGTTATTCACGCGATGAGGAAGGCCGTCACGAGGCACGGCTCTCGGTTTTGGCGATGTTTGTAGCACAGTGCCAACAGTACCCATGGGAAATTCCTATCTGGTGAAGAACATGGCTCCCCACACGCCGCGGAAGGGGATGATATGAGCGTAGTGGGGAGCCGGAATTAATACCGTGATCAGCCAGCCGACTAGTCGATCAGCCGATCAGCCCTTGACCGAACCGGCGACGAGGCCGGAGACGATCCACTTCTGGCAGAAGATGAAGAACACGAACACGGGCAGCAGGGCGAGCACGGTGATGGTCATGAAGCTCGGCCAATCGGTCGAGAACTGGCCCACCGCGTTGTACACCTGCAGCACGATTGTGCGCAGTTCCGAGCTGGAGAGGAACACATTCGCGTTCATGAAGTCGTTCCACGTGCCCATCGTCTGGAACACGACCACGGTCGTCAGGATCGGGCGGATCAGCGGCATCACGATCGACCAGAAGATGCGCAGCGGGCCGGCGCCGTCGATGCGTGCCGCCTCGATCAGTTCGAACGGCAGGCTGCGCATGTACCCGACGATCAGGAAGTAGCAGAACACCGCTCCGCCCAGGTAGATAATCACCAGTCCGGCCAAGGTGTTGACCAGGTGTGCGTTCGCCTCCATGCGGTACAGGGGGATCAGCGTCGTCTGCGCCGGCACGACGAACGCGACCATCAGGATCGCGCCGACCGCGGCGGTGAACGTGGACTTGCGCAGGATCATGCCGTATGCGGCCAGGGCGCCGACGAGCACCTGGATCACGACCGCGAAGAACGTGACGATCAACGTGTTCAGCAGGGAGCGGAACACCGGGACCGTCTCGAACGCGTTGATGTAGTTCTTGATCGTCCATTCCTTCGGCAGGCCGAGCGGGTTGGCGGACATGTCCGGAATCGTCTTGAACGTGTTGATCAGGATGTACCACAGCGGAACCGCGCATACCAGCGCGATCAGGATCATCACCACGCTGGTGACCGCCGAACCGATCCTCTTGCGCGTCGTGAAGTTCATGCCCTTCGGCGCGGCCGTGACGGAAGAAGCCTTGTTGCCCATGATTTACTCGAACCTCCTCGAGATCAGGTTGGAAATGCCCATCTGAAGGAACACCACGACGCCCGTGGCGATGAAGAACAGGACCGCCAGCGCGGAACCGATGCCGTACTGCGACTGGCCGATGCCCTGCTGGATGATCGACTGCGTGACCGTGTACGTCGAATAGCCCGGGCCGCCCTTGGTCATCGTGAACGGCAGGTCGTACACCTTCAGGCCGCCCGACATGAGCAGGAACGTCGAGGTCACGATGCCCGGCATCAGCTGCGGCAGGGTGATATGCGCGAACTGCTGCCACTTGTTCGCACCGTCCACGGTCGCCTGCTCGTACAGGTCCGCGGGGATCGCCTGCAGGAACGCCAAGTAAAGGGTCGCATGCCAGCCGATCTGCGCCCAGATCGCGATGAAGATCACGCAGAACTTCGCCAGAGAGTTGTTCGACAGCCACGGCACCGGTCCCAAACCGAACGCCGCGAGCACGCTGTTGACCACGCCGGTCTTCATCGGGGAGAAGATGTACTTCCACACCATGCCCATGATGGCCAGCGACGGCACCGAGAAGAAGAAGAACACAGAGCGCACGAAATCACGGCCGACGAACTTGCGGTTGAGGATGACCGCCAGCGGAATGGCGATCACGGTCACCCCGACCATCACCACGATCGCGTACAGGATCGTGAAGCCCAGGCCCTGCAGGGTGGACGGATCCGTAAACACCTTCTTGTAATTGTCCAGACCGACCCAGTTCATGTCCATGCTGTAACCGTTGAAGTCGGTGAACGAGAAGTACGCGGTCTGTGCCAACGGCACCAGGAACAGAACCACGAACACCGCCAGGATCGGCAGCAGGAACCAGAACGACGTCACGTCCTCATGCAGGCCACGCGCACGACGACGCCGACGATACAGGTCTTCGTCCAACGGCGGCAGGTTGCCGACCGCCGAGCCTTGCATTGTTGCGCTCATATGCCATCCTCCTTTGACATTGGCTTATGACCGAAATCCGATTGCAGGCATGCGAAGGGCGACCAGCCGCAGCCGACAGGCCGCCCCATTACCATGCGCACGGTTCATGACGAACCGGAGACTGTAGTTATCTATGTGTGATTATGTGCGATCCGTTGCGGGTCACTGCGCGGCCGCGACCTTGGCGTCGATGTTCTTGGCATACTGGTCGGGCGTGATCTGCCCCTGCACCAGCTGCTGGTTCTGCGCCTTGAGTTCGCTCTTGAGAATGTCCGGCTTCGAATAGAAGTTGGTGTGCAGGTAGTACTTGCCGGTCTTGATGTCCTGATCGTAGACCTTCTGGTACTGCGTCATCACCGTAGCGTCGAACCCGTCGACAGTGACAGCGTCGCCGGCGTCGTTATGCTTCTGCAGCGCCCACTTGCTTGACAGGAAGGCGAGGAACTTCTCGGCGGCCTTGAGCTTGTCGCCGTCGAGCTTCGCGTAGATCGCCCACGCCGGGGAGGCGGAGCCCTGCGCGTACTGCGTGTAGTCGTCGCCGAGCTTGGGCATCGGGGCGAAGTCCCAGTTCATGCCGGCCTGTTCGAAGGTGGCAAAGTCCCACGCGCCGTCGACGATCATCGCGACCTGTCCGTTGGTGAACTGCGTCTTCATGTCGTCGCCGCTGATGCCGACCGTGTCACGGGTCACGCCACCCTCATCGTACAGGCGGATGTATTCCTTGACGGCCTCGAGCTCGTCGGTGCCCGGCGTCTGGTTGTCCTGCGTGGACAGCGTGGTCGGATCGACGCCCTTCTTCTCGAGGATGGATCCCTGGAAGGCGTCGATGAAGCGGCTCGGCTCGTCGGCGTTCGGCTCGAGGAACGGCTCGATGCCGGCGTTCTTGAGCTTCTTGCACAGCTTGAGGAAGTCGTCCCAGTTCGCCGGCGGCTCGTCGTAGCCGACCTGCTTGAGCAGATCTTTATTGTAGGCGATGCCGGAGACCCACGAGATGATCGACATGCCGTAGGTCTTGCCGTCGCGGCCGACGAAGTCCTTGTTGGCCTGGGAGATGTTCTTCATGAACGACTCGTCGGTCAGGTCCTTGGCGTAGCCGTTGTCGATGAGGTCGTCGCGATTCTCGGAGGTGATGATGAACACGTCCGGGGCCTGGTTGCCGACGAGGCGGGTCTGCAGCGTGGAGATGTACTCGCTGGTCGGCGGCGCGTAGCTGAAATCGATCTTGATGTCCGGGTTTTCCTTCTCGAACTCGTCGATGTACGGCTTGGACGTCTGCTCGTTGTCCCAGCTCAGGTAGCTGAGCCGGATCTTGCCGGCGTCGGCGTCCGAGCCGCAGGCGGCCAGCGGGACCAGCATCGCTCCCGCGCAGGCCAGAGCGAGCATTCGTTTGCCCCAGATCTTCATTGACATTGCAACTCTCCTTTGTGTTGGTGGCATACGCCATGTTGTATGCCGAAAGAAACCACATTGTCTTCCGTGCAAGAGCCCGGTTTTAAACCGATTTAATCTTGTAGTTGTATTTATAGCACTCCGCTCAAACGGCGTCAACTCGTTACAAAACCTTTTAAACACAAGGGCTGTGGAACGCGCGGAATCGCACCGGACAACGAAAAATAATTAAACAAAAAACGCCGCGAGTTGTCCCACCGATCGGCGATCCACCGCGAACAGCCACCGGACGACCGGTCAGCGCGTGCGGTTGGACGACTCGCGCACCAGCACCTCATAACCCACCGTGACATGCTTGGGCATGGCCGGCGCGCCGTAACGCCCCTCCTCGATGCGCTCGCACAGGATGTCGACGGCCTCGCGGGCAAGCTTGTCGATGTCCACCGCGATCGTGCTCAGCGTCGGCGCGCTGTACGATCCCTCGCGCACGCCGTCGAAGCCGATCACCGCCACGTCGTCCGGCACGCCGATGCCATGCTCGCGCAACGCGCGCAACGTGCCGAAAGCGATCGCGTCGGTCATGCAGAACAGCCCGTCGAACGGGAAGTCCCCCTCCTCGATGCGCCGCGAAACCGCGCGGTACGCGTCGTCGGTGTCCCAGTCGAACAGCTGGATCGTGTCGGCCTTGGTCAGCGTGCGCTCATGCCGCTCGAACGCGCGATGGCAGCCGATCAGACGTCGGTCGCCCACGTGCATCGACCGGCGCGCCTGGTCGGCCGGCATGAAGTCCGTACCGACCAGCCCGACGCGCTCGCACCCTATCTCGAACAGGTGCGTCACCGCGGCCTCGGCGCCGTTCTCGCACGGCGTGAACACCGAGTCGAACGGCCCTTGGTACGACTGGTCATCGAGCAGCACCACCGGCTTGCCCCTGCTTAGCTCAATGATCTCGGCGTCGCTCAGGCCGCCCGCGCTCAGGATCACGCCGTCGCAGAACTTGTTGGCGACCTTCTCGAGGATGCTTTTCTCATGGCCGACCTTGCCGGTCGAGATCTGCTGCGCCACGGCCTGGATGCCGCGGTCGAACGCCGCATTCGACACGCCGGCGAGCAGCTGCGCGTAGAACGGCCGGTCAAGCTGGAAAACGGCGGCCTCGATCACGCCGGTTCGCCCCGAACGCAGGCTCTTGGCAGTGATGTTGACCGAATAGTTCATCCGATTGGCCACGTCGATGATGTGCCGTGCCGTTTCTTGTTTAATTCTGGGATCGCCGCGCAGGGCGAACGACACGGACGCAGGAGAGACACCCGCCGCCTTCGCGACATCACGCATCGTCACCGCCATGGCGTCCTCCTTAGGTATTTATGGGCTTTTCGGCATCTCACCGAGCAGCTGCCGACACCTTCAATCATCCATTTGACGAAGACAACCTCGACGTACATAATGGCCACCAGGAATTAAATCGGTTTAACGCTGAAGGGGCAACGTCACCACACACAGGGACCGCCGCTCCCAACGGCGCGACGCCGAACCACCCCAACGCGAGTCCGCCGCACGCCGGCCACAACGCCGAGACCGGCCGCAGGCCGCATCATCGTCATCGCAAAGGAGTACGCATCATGACCGACACCATGGCACACACCCAACCCGCATCACCCGCATCACCCGCATCGCCTGCACCGACCATCACCGCACCGGGCGGCCGCTTCGTCTTCGGCGGCGACTGGAACCCCGAGCAGTGGGACGAATCCACCTGGGCGGACGACATCGCCAAACTCGAACGCGCCGACATCAACGAGGCCACCATCAACGTGTTCTCCTGGGCGCTGATCCAGCCGGACGAGAGCCGCTACGACTTCGCCATGCTCGACCGCATCGTCGACCTGCTGGTCGCGCACGACTTCGGCTTCGTCCTGGCCACGTCCACCGGCGCGCTACCCGCATGGATCGCGCAACGCTACCCCGACGCCACGCGCACCGACTACGAAGGCCGTCGCCACCGCTTCGGCGTGCGGCACAACGCCTGCCCGAATTCGCCGAACTTCCTGCGCCTGGCCGGCGCGCTGGCCGGCAAGCTCGCCGAACGCTACGGCGCCAACGACCATCTGATCGCCTGGCACATCTCCAACGAGCTCGGCGGCCGCTGCTACTGCGACAACTGCGCCGCCGCCTTCCGCGTCTGGCTCGAACGCAAGTACGGTTCGATTGAGGCGTTGAACCGCGCGTGGAACGCGAACTTCTGGAGCCACACCTACGCCGATTTCGCCCAGATCCTACCGCCGAACGCGATCAGCGACGGACTGGACGGCGAGCGCGCCACTCTGTCCGCCTGCAGCATCGACTACAAGCGGTTCCAGTCCGACTCGCTGCTGGGCACCTACGTCACCGAGCGCGACGCGATCCGCGCGTTCGACGCGATGCATCCGATCACCACGAACCTCATGGACACCTACGAGGGTGCCGATTATTTCCGTTGGGGGCGCGAGATGGACGTGATCAGCTGGGACGATTATCCGTTCCCGCACACCACGCCTTCCGACAATGCGTTCAAGCACGATCTGATGCGCGGCGTGGGCGACGGCAGGCCGTTCATGCTCATGGAGTCGACGCCGAACCAGACGAACTGGCAGGAGTGCAACGTACTGCGCGCGCCCGGGCGGATGCGTGCGGAAAGCTATCAGGCGGTCGCGCATGGCGCGGATACCGTGCAGTATTTCCAGCTCAAGCAGTCGCGCGGCGGGTTCGAGAAGTACCATGGCGCGGTGATCTCGCACGGCGGGCGCGAGGACGAGCGCGTGTACGGCGAGGTGCGTGCGCTCGGCGGCGAGCTGGCGGCGCACGGCGCGCGGTTCGTGGGCGGTCTGACCGAGGCGCCGGTCGCGCTGATGTTCGACTGGGATTCGTATTGGTCGACCGAGAACATCTCGTTGCTGCCGAAGGGCTTCGACTATCCGGATCAGGTGCGGCGCTGGTATGCGCCGTTCCACCACCGCAACATCGCGGTGGATGTGGTGCCGGAAGACATTGACGCCAGGCGGCTGGCGGGCTATCGCGTGCTGGTCGCGCCGGCGCTCATGATGGCCAAGCCGGGCGTTCGTGAGCTGGTCGAGGGGTTCGTGCGCGCCGGCGGCACATTCCTGGCGACGGTGATGGCAGGCATGCACGACGAGCATGACAACGTGATCCTCGGCGGATACCCGGGCGCGTTCCGTGAGGTGTGCGGAATGCGCATGGAGGAGATGGACATGATCCCGGACGGCCGCGACGTGCGTGTCGTGTTCGGTTCGGGCGAGGGCGAGGGCGAGGATGCGGACGGGTCCCGGGTCTCGCTGGTTGCCGGGCTGATCAAGCTCGACGGCGGGGCGCGCCCGCTGGCGGCCTACGCCGGCGACGTGTTCTACCGGGGTACGCCGGCGGTGACGGTGAACGATTTCGGCGCGGGCACGGCGTATTTCGCCGGTGCGGTGCTGGACGAGGCCGGCATGGACGCCGTGGTCGGCGACGTGGTGCGCCGGGCCGGCGTTACCGGCATCGTCTCGCCGGAGCCGGTGGAGGTGGTTACGCGGCGGTACCCGTCACGCGGGGAGTCGTTGACGTTCGTGATCAACCATGCGGATACGGCCACGGCGTGGCAGGATACGCCGTTCGCCGGATGCGAGTCGGTGCTTGACGGCACGGTACTGGGCAGGGATCTGGTGCTGGAGCCGTACGGCGTGACGGTGGTGCGCACCGCGGCATGACGGATTCGGCCGCAGGCCGGTTGCGGACCATATCCCAAGTCAGCAACCGGCCGAACCATATCTCGCGGCTGCAGTCATCCTTCATCATCAGTATTCGGTAGCGGCCCTAAATCAGCTCCGCCATCCGGCTCATAATCACTCGCCAAC
>JAIJJM010000978.1 GCA_022728415.1 Collinsella sp.
GCGGATGCCCTGGACCCAGCGCCGCGGGGTCGATCGCGCTATGTCGTACTCGGCCCTGATCTCCCGGGAGGGCTTGCCGTTCTCATACAACTGCACGATCTGCCGTTTGAACGCCTCGTCGTAGTGGCGGGGATGTTTCGGGTCGGCCATCGTCGGCCTCCAACCGCATGTCATTCATCCCTCATCGGACTGTCTAATACAATGTAGCCAATCCATTCGAGGCTCGAACCCATGAAGGAGCCCGCCCGTCCGATCCGCCGCCACTTCGCCGAGATCGTCGCATACTTCGAGCACCCATACACCAACACCGTCCTCGAGGGCGTCAACAGTGTCATCCAGAACGCGAAGAGACGGGCCCGCGGCTTCCGCAACATGGACTACTTCACCACCATGACCTACCTGACCCGCGGCAAGCTCGACCTCAAAGCCGTCACCACCGCCTGACCATCACCCCACCACAAACAGCGAATAACCGAATTTTCCCTAGAGAACGCAACATTCCCCGGAATATGTCACGAAACCAGCCGCGCAGCACCATATCCCATCCACGCAACATTCCTCGGAACGTCGCGCAAAAGATCGTGCAGCAGCGTTAATTCAGGCCCAAATACCGTCCGGTAATGTTATTCGGATCGGCCGCGACTTGCTCCGGCGTTCCGGTGGCGACGATGCGTCCGCCGCTTTCGCCGCCGCCCGGGCCCATGTCGATGATCCAGTCCGCATTGGCGATCACGTCAAGGTCATGTTCGATGACCACGACTGTTGCGCCGCTTGCCACGAGCCTGTCGAACACACCCAGCAGTACACGCACGTCGAGCGGGTGGAGACCGATGGTCGGCTCATCGAACACGAATACCGCGTCCGATTGCGCCTTGCCCATTTCGCTGGCGAGTTTCAGCCGCTGGGCTTCACCGCCCGAAAGCGCCGGCGTCGGTTCGCCGAGTGTCAGATACCCAAGACCCAAATCATGCAAGGTGGTCAGACGTGCGTGGACCTTCTTGAGGTCGTGGGTCACGG
>JAIJJM010000979.1 GCA_022728415.1 Collinsella sp.
ACTGGAAACAGGCCCTCGCCCAACTCGCGGCCGCATACCCCGAACGAATGGAACCTTATTTATAAAACACACCCCAAACACAAATAACTTGACAAGCTCGAGAGCGTTCCATCAGCAGTTCGTGGACCTTGCGTCGGTCGCGCATCGACGCTGGCCTGGCGGACTTCGGGTCGATGGCTGCCACACGGTCATGGATCAGCGTTAGCACGCGAACCTCCTGCAGGGCCCGGGAACGTACCCGCTCGTCCGCATCCTCCGTCCCTGGCGTCCACAATGGGTCGCGCACTCCCCGAGGTGGCAGCGCCAGACGCCAATCCGGGGCATCATGCTCGCTTCGTTCCTCTTCGGGTTGTTCCCCGGCGAGGGGAATGTCCCCGTAGGGGACAAGGGGAGCATTGGTTATCACTTGTCTATTGGGTGACACCATGTCACCTCTCTTCGGACAGGATGTCACCCCACCGGCTGGATCGCCTTGGGGTGACATTGTGTCAGGTGACACTGCGTCAGGTGACACCATGTCACCCCGCGCGCACTCCTTGCTCCGCGATGGTCCGGCCGCACTAGGCTTCGCCGGAACACCCTTGCCCGCGCTGGTCTCGCCGGGATCGGTGATGTCCTCCGGCTCGGTCCGCGCGCCCTTCATCACCACGTCCCATACCTTGGAGCGATGGCCCCTGGGGATGGGTTCGTGGCTGCGGGGATTGCGCGCGGCCAGCTCTTGGTCGCCCTCGCGCAAGTAGCCCAGCTCCTGCAAGCGTTTCAACGCGCGCAGCACGGAACGGCGCGTGCAATGGCAATGCGCCGCGATGGTGTTGACCGACGGCCACGCGCCGCACCCGTCGTCGTAATACGCCCTTCGCGCCAGATACACCAACACGAACTTCTCCGACAGGCTCAGCTGCTCGTCCTGCAACTGCCACGCCCACTGCTCCGCCGGCCCGCTCATCGCGCATCCTCCCCGCGACCCCTAGCGTCATGGAGCCGTTCGCCGATGCGGTCGCCCAGCGCGGCCGCA
>JAIJJM010000980.1 GCA_022728415.1 Collinsella sp.
ATACGGGACTGGCCGTACAGCTGTACGAGCATCACCGTGGTCATGCCGATGAGGGCGCCTAGGTTCACGATCACCGCGAGCCAGTTCATGCCGGTCTCCAGAATCACGCCGGCCACTGGGGCGTCGATGTACTTGGCGAACTCCTTGTAGGGCACCACGCCGGTCATGATCATGGTCATGACGATGTAGAGCACGGTGGAAACGGCCAGGGACAGCAGGATGCCGCGCGGCAGTGTCTTGTTCGGGTTGATGGTCTCCTCGGCGGAAGAGGACACGGCGTCGAATCCGATGAAGCTGAAGAACACGATGGATGCGGCCGGCACAATGCCGTACGGCTGGGTGGAGCCGGGCTGGAAAGTGTAGATGCCGTACGGGGAGAACGGCTGCCAGTTGGACGGCTTGACATACCACACGGCGCACACGATGAACAGCACGATGATGGCGAGCTTGATGAGCACCATCACGTCATTGGTGCGCTTGGTCTGGTTGATGCCGATCGAGAGCACCCACGTGATGATCAGCACGATGACGAAACCGGGCAGGTTGAAGTAGGTGGTGACGTCCGGGTTGGTGCCGTAGGCGGCGGTCAGCTCGACCGGCAGATGCAGTCCGAAGCCTTCCAACAACTTGTTGAAGTATCCCGACCAGCCGGCGGACACGGTGGCCGCCTGCAGAGCATACTCCAGAATCAGATCCCAGCCGATCACGAAGGCGATGAGCTCGCCGAACGCCAGATAGGCATAGGAGTAGGCCGAGCCGGACACCGGTGCCATGGCGGCGAACTCGGCGTAGCACAGGCCGGCGAAACCGCAGCAGACGGCGGCCAGCAGGAACGATACGGACAGGGCCGGGCCGGCGGTGAGCGCGCCCTTGCCGGTGAGCACGAAGATACCGGTGCCGATGATCGCGCCGATACCGAGCATCGTCAGATCGAAGGTGCGCATCGTGCGCTTCAGGGGAGTGGATTCGGCGACAAGCTGATCCACGCTTTTCTTACGAAACAGATCCATGTTC
>JAIJJM010000981.1 GCA_022728415.1 Collinsella sp.
CTACAGCGCATCGAAAATACTTATTAAATAATAAATCAAATCAATATGATAGATAGGGCTTTTCGCAGAAAATCAATTCGTTGTTGGCGCTGCGGTTCTGACGAGACGGGATAACGGTCACAAAAAAGGCCACCTGACGGTGGCCAACCATGTCGAAATCGGACAGATTTCTGCTTGCGGACAAGCAGAGAGGGTTTACTTGATAATAGCTTTCAGCGCTTCGCCGATGTCGGCCAGGCTGCGAACAGTTTTCACACCCGCCGCTTCCAGCGCTGCGAATTTCTCATCCGCTGTACCTTTACCGCCGGCGATGATAGCGCCCGCGTGGCCCATACGCTTGCCTTTCGGCGCGGTAACACCCGCGATGTAGCCGACAACCGGCTTAGTGACATGATCTTTAATATAAGCAGCCGCTTCTTCTTCCGCGCTGCCGCCGATCTCACCGATCATGACGATCGCTTCGGTCTGCGGATCTTCCTCGAACATCTTCAGGATATCGATGAAGTTGGAGCCCGGGATCGGGTCGCCGCCGATACCGACGCAGGTAGACTGGCCGAAGCCGTAGTCGGTGGTCTGCTTAACCGCTTCATAGGTCAGGGTGCCGGAACGGGAAACGATGCCCACTTTACCCGGCTTGTGAATGTGACCCGGCATGATGCCGATTTTGCACTCGCCCGGAGTGATAACGCCCGGGCAGTTCGGGCCGATCATACGAACGCCGGCTTCGTCCAGTTTCACTTTCACAGTCAGCATATCCAGCGTCGGGATGCCTTCAGTGATGGTGATAATCAGTTTGATGCCTGCATCAATAGCTTCCAGAATGGAGTCTTTGCAGAACGGTGCTGGTACGTAGATAACAGAAGCGGTAGCGCCAGTAGCAGCAACAGCTTCACGCACGGTGTTGAACACCGGCAGGCCGAGGTGGGTAGTACCGCCTTTACCTGGGGTTACGCCGCCAACCATTTTAGTGCCGTATGCAATGGCCTGTTCTGAGTGGAAAGTCCCCTGGCTACC
>JAIJJM010000982.1 GCA_022728415.1 Collinsella sp.
ATGAAAGAGGGATGGCGGGGAGAACACGTTCGCGTCGGGCCGGTAGGATCGAGACGAGGTCCGGCATGGGCGTTATGAACCGGCTACGGCGGACCAGGTTTCGCGGCATAACCGGAAAACGGAAACCAAGGAAGCCCCGCAAAATTCCGCAGGCCCTTACCATGGGAAGCCGATTAGCGAAAGCGCATTCCATAAGAAGGATGCCGGCGGCGTCGGGTTCGCCGAGCGCATGCGGCAACGTCCCGGCCGAATCGTTCGCAGTCGTCCATCCCGATGAGAATCCCGAGCCCGAACATCATCAAGCGACGCTTAAAAACGTCGGCACACCCCGGATTCAATTTGTAAGTGCAACGCCCGTCTTCGTGTTGGTTGCCTTTGATTGTAGCTTGGCTATTTCCTCGTCCCATACCTCGTTGGGTGTTCTGTATCCGAGGAGTTTCATGGGGGTGTCGTTGGTCTCCTTGACGATCGCGTCGAGCTCGTCCTGCGTGAGATCCTCGAAACTGGTTCCCCTGGGCAGATAGCGGCGGATTCTGCCGTTCCTGTTCTCGTTGCTGCCGCGCTGGTACGAGCTGTACGGGTCGGCGAAATAGGCGGGTGTGCCCAGGGCCTCGTCCGCCAGCATGTGCAGGCTCGCCTCCGTGCCGTTGTCCCACGTGCGGTCGATCCTCGCGGCCGGCGGCATGTCCTTGAATATCTCGTACTCGGCCCTGGCCGTGGCGGGTGGACTGTCTAATACATTGTAGCCAATCCACGACGCCACACGCGTTCTCTCGTGTTATGCACCGGACAGGCGGCCTCGGGGCAATGGAAGCGCGCGCCGGGCTCGAAGACGATCGCGATGTGCGGTTCCCGCCCGCCGTCGCCCGCGTCCCTGAAATCCACGGACCCGACCTTCCAGGGCTCCTGCAACTGTAATGCGGCGGTGAACAGGTAAGAGGTATCCATGCCTCCAACCTGCCCGCCGGTATCACCCCACACCGCAACCACCCACCACAAACAGCGAAAGGCC
>JAIJJM010000983.1 GCA_022728415.1 Collinsella sp.
GCACTCTTCAACATTCAGAGTGACAGGTTTCGCATATTGCATGATGTTTTCCTCCGTTGTTCACATATTCCGCGACACCGGGCGGTGCCGTGCCTCCATAAAAGCCGGGCGATAAGGCGGGGATGCACAGGGCGCAAGGGAAGCCGCAGCCTGACGCACACGGCTGGCGGGAGTTGCAGGGTGAGGCCGCGAAACCTGAGCGGGCGAACGACCGGAAAATCACGGCAGACGGGAAGGAGGGACCGGGTGACCGCAGCGGCGAAGCGTACCCTTGCATCCCTGCCAGCCCGGCTAAGATGGAGGCACGGCACAGCCCGCACACGACGCTGAGGCCACATAACTGAAAAACCACAAGGCCATGCCCTGCATGGCCGGGTAAAGCGGAGCCGGCGGCGACTTCCTTTGTGCTCTGTCCGGGGACCGGCAGGAAAAAGGCGGGGATTTACCCCGCCAACGTCATCATTTCCGGATTTTTGCCAGGGCATCCGCCATGCTGCGGATTTCGGCCCGGGCTTCCCGGACCACCTCCCGCAGAACATCACGGTCAAACCAGCGGCGGGGCGGTTCATCCGGTATACGCAGCACATCGCAGGCCAGCCCACTGGACAGGATATGCTCAATACAATCGCTGACCAGGTAAATTTCCACCGACGAAAAACGTGCTCCCCGGTTCACGATGGCATCGAGCACCACGGGCAGGTTTTCGTCATCTTCATCGAGCCAGCAGGGGTGATCGCTTTCCTTCACAACCAGACGAAAGCGGCGCGTCTGGCGGGTCAGCAACGTCTGACCGGTGGTGGTCAGCGCCGCCCGGATACGCCGCGCATCGTCTGCCACCTGGTAACAGATGCTTCGTATTGCATCGCGCACCGCCGCAAGTACAGCCCTGATTTCGTCTTCTGCCAGCCACTCACCGGCATACGGGAAAGACACCTGCGTTCCGTCTGCCGGAAGTACCGGCAGCGACTGCCACTGACTGCCGGACAGAACAAGTTCCGCCCCGGTTCCGGTC
>JAIJJM010000984.1 GCA_022728415.1 Collinsella sp.
GGCGGTGGGGCGTCATCGGGCCGGACGCCGAGGCCGAGAAGGAGACCGTCGACACGGTCGTGGAAGCCGGCTACCGCATCGGTGACCGCGTGATCCGCGCCGCCCGCGTCGTAGTAGCCTCCCCGCAAAACTAACCCCCCCCCCAAGAGGAGTTTGCGGAAATCCGACCGCCCTCAGATTTCCGCAAACCACCGGTCTCATCTCGCTGTCACCGCAGCAAGCGTGCGATACCACACTCGCGCAAAACATGCACCCGACTCGGAGCTGCGACGCAAGTCACTGCACCTAACGAATGCGGAGCGGGCGGGCATGTTGTCCGACCGTAAACCTCGGCCCGAGCGGCCTGGAGCGAAGTCGGACAACATGCCCGCCAGCTCCGCACGGTCTACTGTCTCCGCACCGCCCCAAGCGTCCGCTACCCCAAGCGACAAAACTCCGCACGGTCGCACGTTGACCGCAGACGCGATCGCATCACCGTCGTCTCCGCTCCGGTCACGGCAAACATGCCGACCTCCGCGGTGACGAATGCCAATACGCAACAACAGAAAAACAACATACGACACACATACACGCATACACGAAAGGAGACCTGAATGGCTGAGAATGAATGGCTGAGCAAGGATTTCTACAAAGTCCTCGGTGTCTCCAAGGACGCCACCGAGGATGACATCACCAAAGCGTACCGCAAGCTGGCGCGCAAATACCATCCCGACCTGAACAAGACGAAGGAGGCCGAGGAGAGGTTCAAGGACATCTCCGAGGCGTACGACGTGCTCAGCAACAAGGAGCAGCGGCAGAAGTACGACGCGATCCGCCAGTTCGGCATGGGTGGGGCGCGTTTCTCTGGCGGCTCCGGTCAGGGCGGGTTCGACGCTTCCGGATTCTCGGATATCTTCGGTTCGATGTTCGGCGGCAACGGCGGCAATGTGCGCTTCAGCACGTCCGGCGGCGGTCCGAGCAATCTCAACGACATCTTCTCGATGTTCGGCGGGGCTGCCGGTGGGCGTGGCG
>JAIJJM010000069.1 GCA_022728415.1 Collinsella sp.
GCCACTGCCGTCGGCGGCACATGGACGTTTGCCACGATGACGGTTATCTGCCTGATTGGCTGGTGCTGTCTGGCCACCGCGTTCCGCATTCGCGCGGCACGTAAGCGTGCATAAATCCGATCATCAATAGAGTCCCCCACACGCTAATGAAAGGAAGAAAAGGAGAAAGAAAGCTTTGGCGGGCAGTGCCGGCTGCTGTGACCTTGCCATCACAGCAGCCGGGCTGATCCCGCCTATTCAGTTATGGTGTGTGTCGTATTCGGTGCGGAGACCGAGCGGGCAAGCCCGCTATTTTTTATCTCCGCCGACCGCCATCACCGCGCGCTGAAGCACAACGAAGACGAGGATCATGAGACCGATAACGATGGTGGTCCATTCGGCCGGCACACCGAAGTCAGAGGTGAGCGGATCGAGGATGGAGCGGACCAGAGAGCCGAGCACGGAGCCGAGCACGTAGCCGAAGCCACCGGTGATGATCGTACCGCCGATGACCACGGAGGCAACGGCGTCGAGCTCCCAGCCAATACCCACAGTGTTCTTGGCAGAGCCGATGTTTGCGGTGTACACGATCGAGGCCAGGGCGGCGAGAGTCGCAGAGGTCAAGTAGATGATGTACTGCGTGCGCTTGACCGGCAGACCCATAAGTTCCGCGGAGGAACGGGAGCCGCCGATGGCGTAGATGGTGCGTCCGGTGCGGGTATGGTGCAGGAAGACGTAGCCGAAGACCACAACCACCAGTGCGATGATCACGCCGACGTTGAAGGACAGATCGTTGGAGATCTTCGGATTGTCGATGATCTTGATCTCGTTGGAGATGAACGAGAAGTCATTGCCCTGCGGGAAGGTCAGCGAGTCGGTGGAGATGATGGAGGCAAGACCACGGGCCAGGAACATCGTCGACAGGGTCGCGATGAACGGCTGCATGTTGAATTCCTCGATCAAGGTGCCGGCCAGCAGGCCGAACACAGCGCCGATGAGCAGCATGATGATCATGACCAGGAAGGCGGGCACGCCGGCGTTCGCCAGCTTCAGGCCGACGACTGCGGTGATGGCCACGATAGCACCGACAGACAAATCGATACCACCGGTCAGAATCGGCAGGGTCATGGCCACAGCCAGAATAATCAGGTAGGCGTGGTCAATGAACAGGGAGGAGATGAAGCCCAGTCGAATGTAGGTGCCGAACAACGCCTGACCCATGATGATCATCAGGATGAAGATCACCACGGCCGCGAGGGTCGGGATCATCTGACGATCGAGCTTGAAGCCCTTCTTGGGAGCCTTCACTTTGTTTGCCGTAGCTGTTGTCATGCTGCCACCGCCTTAGCTTGAGCCTTGAGCGCGCGCTTGCGTTTCATATTCGCGCTCAGGTTGTGAATCTTCGGAGCCTGCATCACGCAGATCACAATCACAACGACGGCGAAGAAGGCCGGAGTTGCCTCGGCGTTGACGCCCAGGGTGATGATGGTCTTGCGGATCATGGCGATAATTACAGCACCGACAGCAGAGCCGGCGAGGGAGAACTTACCACCCAGCAGTGAAGTACCGCCGATGACGACTGCCAGAATGGCGTACATTTCGAGGTCCTGACCGGTCTTAACCACGTCGACACGCATCACGGATGCGGTGGCGAACAGACCAGCGATGGCCGCGAGGAAGCCGGAAATCGCGTAGACGAGGAAGAGGATCTTCTTCGGCTTGATACCGGTCATACGGGAGGCTTCCTGGTTGATGCCCACGGCCTCAATCATCATGCCCATAGCGGTCTTGCGGCACAGCAGGCCAACGAGAATCACAATGATAACGGCGATGACGAAGTTGGCGGGAATGCCCAGAATGAAGCCGTTGGCGAACCACTTCAGCGGTTCGTTGCCAGCAACTGCGGAGGCGTCGGTGTTCTCACCGGAGGTGATGACCTTGGCCATACCACGGCCGGCGAGCATCATAATCAGGGTGGTGATGAACGGCTGTAGGCCCAGGAAGGAAACCAGAGCGCCGTTGACGCAGCCAATGGCCAGACCAACAGCCAAGGCGATGAGGATGGAGAGCCACACGTTCATGCCATTGGACAGGGTCTGCATGGCGGCGGCACCTGCCACTGCCATAACGGAACCGACCGAAAGGTCGATACCGGCGGTGGAGATAACCAAGGTCATACCGGTTGCAATCATCAGGTATCGGGCAGATTCCTGGAGCATGGTGATCAGCGGGCCGGCCAGACCACCGGTGTTGCTGTTCCAGCTCAGAGCCAGGAAGTCATGCTGGAAGATGGTGCAGATGATGACCAGAAGAATGAATGCGACGATCGACCAGGTCAGGTTGCTGCTCAGCAGCTTCTTGACAAAGTTGTTGCCCTCGGCTTTTGCCTTTTCAGCCATCTCATGCCTCCTTTCCGGTGTTTACGTTGGTGTTAGCGATGGTTTCGACGATGGTCGCCTGAGAGACGGTGTCGTCGTTTTCGATTTCTGCGATCTTGTGGCGGTCCTTGAGAACCTCGATGTCGTCGGACAGACGCACGACCTCTTCAAGCTCGGAGGAGATGAAGACAACGCCCATGCCCTGAGAAGCCAGGTCAAGCACGACCTGCTGAATTTCAGCCTTGGCACCGATATCGATACCACGGGTCGGCTCGTCCAGAATCAGCAGCTCGGGGTGCGTGGCCAGCCAACGGCCAATGAGCACCTTCTGCTGGTTGCCGCCGGAGAGATTCTTGACCGGGCGATCCGGGTCGGCGGGACGAACGTTGAGTTCCTTCATGTACTTGTCAACGATGGCGTCCGCTTCCTTCTTGGGAATCGGCTTGAACATACCGCGCGTTGCCTGCAGGGCGATAAGGATGTTCTGGCGGACGGTCAGGTCGCCGATGATGCCCTCATCACGACGGTTTTCGGTGGAGTACGCGATTTTGTTCTTCAAAGCCGTGTACGGATCGGAGATGTTGACCTTCTTGCCGTTGAGCGTGTAGGTACCCGAATCCGGCTTGTCGGCACCATACAGGAGTCGACCAAGCTCGGTACGACCGGAGCCCAGCAGGCCAGCGAAGCCAACGACCTCCCCCTTGTAGATGTCAACATCAACCGGGTTGATGGTGCCCTTCTTGCCGAGGCCCTTGACATCGACGATCGGCTTCTCGCCAGGGGTGATTTCACGGCGAGCCTTCTTGGCACCAATCTGGGACAGCTCGGCGGCGGACTTACCAATCATCATGCCGATGAGTTCGTCGCGCGGGGTGTCCTTGGTCATGACCTCCTTGATGAACTGGCCGTTACGCAGAATGGTCAGACGATCGGTAATCTCATAAATCTGATCGAGGAAGTGGGAGACGAAGAGGATGGCCACGCCCGAGTCACGCACCTTGCGCATGATCGCGAACAGGTCCCTGACCTCGTTGGCATCCAGCGAAGAGGTCGGCTCATCGAGAATCAGCACCTTGGCGTTGATAACCATAGCGCGGGCGATGGCGACCAGCTGCTGCATAGCGATGGAGATGGAGCTCAGCGGAGTGTGCGGGTCAATGGATTCGAGGCCCATCTGTGCCAAATACTTCTTGGCGGCCTCGTGGGTCTTCTTCCAGTCGATGCCGAAGGGGCCGCGCTTTTCGTGGCCCAGCATCACGTTCTCACCGACGGAAAGGTTGGTGCACAGGTTCACTTCCTGATACACGGTGGCGATACCGGCGTTTTGTGCGTCGAGGGTGCCGTTGAACTGCTGAGGCTTGCCGTCCACCATAATGGAGCCGGCGTTGATCTTGTACACACCGGTCAGAGCCTTAATCATGGTGGACTTGCCTGCACCGTTCTCACCCATCAGGGCGTGAACTTCACCCGGGTAGAGAGTCAAATCAACACCATCCAAGGCCTTGACGCCCGGGAATTCAATCGTAATGCCTTTCATTACGACGATGGGGTTTTTATCTGTCATGTCTTTGCCTTAAACGAGAATGAGATGTTATCGTTTTGTGATATTTGAGCCACACATGAGTGATGGTGTGGAAGGAACATCCTTCTCACACCATCACACCAATTATTTGGTCCAGTTATCAATGAGTCGCAGCAGACTTATCAGTAGGCGCGGGTGTTGTTGTCCAGGGCTTCCTTGGCGGAGGCGGCGTCGAAGGTCTTGGACTCGATCTCGATGTCCTTCTCAACGGTCTTGCCATCCAGATAGTCCTTGACGGCCTGAGCGGTTTCCTTACCGAAGATCGGGTTGTACTCGATCACGTAGGAGAGGTCGCCATCAACAAGAGCCTGCAGAGCGTTCTTGGTACCGTCGATGGTGATGATCTTGACCTTGCCCTTGAGGCCGGCGGCGTCAACAGCCTGAGCGGCACCGAGGCCCATCTCGTCGTTCTGAGCGAAGATGAACTGCGGGTTGTCGGACTTGTACTTGTCGAGCAGACCAGCGGTCACGGTCTTGGCCTCATCAGTGGACCAGTTAGCGGACTGGGACTCAAGAACCTTGACGTTGGAGGCAACCTTGTTGTCCCAACCAGTGCCACGATCCTTCACCACGGACAGGCCGGCAGGGCCTTCGAGGATGAAGCCGTTGGCGCCATCCGGGAAGTTCTTGTTCACGAACTCGGCAGCCTGCTCGCCGCACCAGACGTTGGACGGTCCGATGTGAGCAACGATGGCCTTCTTGGCCTCGGCGTCCTTGACGTCCACGTTACGGTCAACGGTGAAGACCGGAATCTCAGCCTCAGCGGCCTTCTTCAGGGAGTCATCCCAACCGGAATCCTCGGTGGAGGACAGGATGATGGCGTCGACTTCGTCGTTAACGAACTTGTTGAACGCCTGAATCTGCTTCTGCTGATCGTTGTTCTGGGTCGGAGAGTAGGTCAGGTCAAAGCCGGCATCCTCGAATGCCTGCTGAATGTCCTTCTCGTTGGCGGTACGGAAGCCGCCCTCAGGGCCCACAGCAACGAAGCCAACCGTCTTCTTGCCGGAGTCCGAGCTGCCACCTGCGTTGCTGGAACCGCATGCGGCAACGCTGACAAGCGCAGCAGCAGAAGCAACGAGGGCAATGGCCTTCTTCCAATTCTTCATAAATACTCCTCCTCGAGCAGTGTTTATTTTTTGGATGATCTTCCATCCTGTTTGGTGACTGTTCGTCATCGACAATCTCTAGTGTGACGCTCACAGGCCAAATGTTCAATCGCATGCGATAACAGTTTGATAACAGGTTTATAACAGTTTGATAACAGTAGTTCAAAAAACGGCTTCACAGCGCCGTTTTGCCTTGTTATTAAGCCATAATAAGAGGTGGTTGCACGGCGGCAATGCCGCTCGTCAGCCGAGCGACAAAGCCGCCGCATCACAACACAAGAAAAGTTATTATGAACACCGTTTTTCTTATACCATCTACTGCGCACCGAGGGCAGTGACCTGGCTATCGGCGATGGTCCAGGAACCGTCGAGTGAGCCGGAAACGGAGCGCACAATACCCAAATCGTCCACAATGGCCAGGCGACGAGACAGGCTGATCTGCCCCGATGCCATCGACGTTATGATTCCATTGGGTAAACGCTGCGCATTGGCCGGGCCTGGTGCCATTTGACGCCATGCCTCTTGTTGTTCGCTGTTTCCCTCAGGAGGTGTGGTGGCGTACACCAGATTCAGATCATTGTAGAACGTGAGCATGGTGACGTGCCTGAGCACACTCACTTGGGTGGCCGCTTTGCTCAGACCGCTCAGTGTTTTATCACCGTTGCGCGCCACACCGGTCATCATCACGCCGTTCGTGTCCTCGCCCCCGACTGCCAACGCCAATCGGCACCCTTCCGGAGAAACCGCCAATGCCACAATGCTGTCGGCAGCACCAAGCCAATCAAGCTTCAGATCGGTTTCCTTGCCCCCATCTGACACATGCAATTCGCGCCCGTTCTCGGATACAGCCCATACTTCGCCATCCAGACCTTCGGTAATCGATCGCATCGGCTCGCCGGAGAACATCACCCCACAGGACGCACCATCAGATTTCAGGCATTCGACCACGCCGTCCGCACGCAACACCGCGCCGCCGGATGAGGAAAAAACGAAGCCCCGAGCATCGTCATATCCGGGGGCCTCCCCTACACGCAACGGACTGGAGCTGGCCAGGGAAACGATATGACCACCGGTCAACGTGTATACGCCCGCTGTCGGCTGCTCGGTAGTAAGTTTCACATTTGCGTCGGCATCGGAATAGTCCACTCCATCGCCGGTAATCCTCAGCGCGTATTCGGCATTGCCGTCGCCCATAGTCAGACGGATGCGATGTACCAGCAGGCCTCGTTCTTCCTCGTTCAACGCATTGATACCGCTGTTGAGGTGTATCTCCACCACATTGTTCTTCACCGGCACGCTGTCGACCGCGAGTTTGATGGTAGACAAGCCGGCGCCTCGCAGCACTCCTTCCAACCAGGAGGGTGCATCCGAGAGCACTTCACCGACTGCCTGGGTGCGCCAGTTGCGCCAGCTCAACCAACGAATATCCGGGATAAGTTGCTTGCCGGAAGTACTCACCTGATACACGGATACTTGGCGGAACACCTGTTCAAAATCTGCGGTGGAAATCACCACGCCGCTTTCCAATGACGAGATGCGCCATTGGCCGCTTTTCTTCATCAGCGTATAGGGAAGCCTGCGCGTTTGGGTGCTGTTTGACGGCGTGTATACGCCATGCGAATCCAAGGAACCCACCACCTGAAGTTCCACTTCCACAATCAGTGAGCTTTCCGCACCTTGTGGCGCGCTTATGGTGTTGGCGCGTCGGCGGAAATCAGGGGTGCCGCTGTATACCAGTGCCGCAGAATCTCCATTCCACCCGGCAGAAGCCGAGCCAGTCAGGAATTCGCGAGCCACGCGATAGCCATCGGACTGCACGCCAGCAGGCATAGCGTCATAGAACCCTTTGACAATGGTTTCCGGCTGTGCATCGTCCGCAGGCCCCTGAGGATTGGTGTAAACACGCTGGGTCTGCTGTTCCACCGGTGCCAGAGTCTGCACCGAGCCGCTAATCGGCAAACCGAACGGACTTGAGCATGCCGTCATCGTGATGCAACAGGCTATGGCCGCGCCTGCGGCGGCAATCGTTCTGGTCACTCGTCTCATAGTGGCCTCCCCATCATCGTGTCGCGGCGAACCTCATGATAATCATGTGTGACTTGGCTGGTGGCCACACCAAACCCACCGGTAACACGCAGGTCATCCGGCGTTTCAGAAGCAAAATTCACCGGCAGTTCAGCGTCCGCCACCTCACCTTGGTCGGGGTCACGCGGCAGCAATACCAAGAACCAGGTGCCCTCCCCCACTGCCGAACGTACACGGATACTACCGTGGTGCAGCAAGGCATCAGTCATGGCGATGGCCAGGCCCAATCCGGTGCCGCCGGTAACGCGTGAACGTGAAAGGTCGCCTCTCCAGAATCGATCGAATACATGAGCGACTTTGTCTTCGTCGATACCAACGCCATAGTCGCGAACGCTGATGGCCACGGCTTTGCGGTTGGCCGCGACGCGCACTTCGATCGGCCGGTCCTCAGCGAAATCGACGGCATTGGCCAACAGATTTCTGACGATGCGAATCACTCGACGCGAATCGATACGAGTCAAAACCTGCACATTGGGCAGATACGTGTGAATCGGCACCCGTTTGGCTTGGGCGATGCCGTCAACTTGGTCCACTGCCGTTTCAATTGGTTCGCATAAATCGGTTTCCACAAGGTCGAGTGCCGCATAACCGGCATCGTAGCGGGAGATTTCCAACAGATCGGCGAGCATGTCTTGGAATCGACTGATCTGGCCGGCCAACAGTTCGACCGTACGCTTGGTGGAGGGGTCGAAGCCGTCTTTTTTCATTTCGAGCAGGTCGGAAGCCATACGCATGGTGGTCACCGGGGTACGCAATTCATGACTGACGTCGGACACAAATCGTTTCTGGAAAACGCTTGCTTCCTCCAGCTCATCGATCTTCTGGTTGAGCGCATCAGCCATCGTATTGAAGGATTGCTGCAGCACACCAAGCTCATCCTTACGATCCACGGTAACGCGCATATCGAGATTGCCGGAGGCCAGTGTTTCCGAGGCCGCTGCCACTCGTCCAATCGGGCGCACGATGCCACGAATCACCAGCCAGATTACTACGCCCACCACGATGGACAGCAACGCACAGATGACCACCAGACTGAGCTGAATCTGCGTCAAGGACTGCTGCTGGAACGTGTACGAATAAATGGCGAAGAATTCGAGGTTGCCGGCCACGCCAAAGTCCAATACGGTGCCGAGCACCGCTGCGGGCGTCCCGCTGCCCGGCATGCCGGAATCACCGGGAATTTCGACCGGCTGATAGAACACGCTGTCATCCAAGTCGGAAGCCACGGACGAACGGATGTCGTCAGAAATCAGACTTTGATAGCTGGGTTCGGTGGATACGGGGATGATGGCACGCGAGTTGGTATCACGACTCCACAAATACACAC
>JAIJJM010000985.1 GCA_022728415.1 Collinsella sp.
GCGTCACCCGGCTGCGCCTCGGTCCCCACGGCGAGCACCTCGTCGAAATAGGTCGAAAGAACGCCTATCTCGTTCTCGAGATAGGACTCAGCGGCGACCTCGCCGCGGTTAAAGGGGAACCTCCTCGTCAGAAGGAGCAGCCGTCTCTTTTTTTTATCAGCAGTAATCGCCACAAATACTAATCCCTCTTGAATAGGTCGCGGGTATACACCTTGCCGGCAACATCGGCCAGATCGTCGCTCCACCGGTTGGCAATGATCACGTCGCACTCGGCCTTGAACTTCTCAAGGTCATGCGTCACCTCGGAACCGAAGAATTCCGGCGCGTCCAGCGTTGGCTCGTAGACAACGACCGGCACTCCCTTGGCCTTCACGCGCTTCATAACGCCCTGGATGGAACTGGCGCGGAAATTGTCGGAGTTCGACTTCATGGTCAGGCGGTACACGCCCGCCACGGGCTTCTCCTTGCCTTCGTATACCTTGTCCCACAGCAGTTGCAGTACCTCGTCTGCAATGTAGTCCTTGCGAGTGCGGTTGGCATCGACGATGGCCTCGATAAGGTTCTGAGGCACGTCCTTATAGTTGGCCAGCAACTGCTTGGTGTCCTTGGGCAGGCAGTAGCCGCCGTAGCCGAAGGAGGGGTTGTTGTAGTGGGAGCCAATGCGGGGCTCTAGGCACACGCCATCGATGACGTCCTTGGTGTTGAGTCCCCTCATCTCGCAGTAAGTGTCCAGCTCATTGAAGTACGCCACGCGAAGTGCCAGGTAGGTGTTGGCGAACAGCTTCACGGCCTCCGCCTCGGTGGTACCAAGAACGAGCTGCGGGATGCCCGTCGTGCCATCAGGGTTGGTGCGCTCAAGCTCGGCGGGGCCGACGCCTTGGGCGAGCAGCCCAGCAAACGTCTTTGCGGCCTTCACAGCTTCCTCGTCGTCCTTGGGCGCGCCCACAACGATGCGGCTAGGGTGCAAATTATCGTAGAGCGCCTTGCTCTCGCGCAGGAATTCCGGGGCG
>JAIJJM010000986.1 GCA_022728415.1 Collinsella sp.
CGCCCGCGCCTACGCCCGCACCCGCTTCGGCGCCCACGCCCGCCCCCCGCCCCGCAAGCGACCCGTCCGAGACGGCGGCATTTCTCGCTGCAGCGACGCAGGGCAAATCGGCCGACAGCACCGTTATGTACAGCGCCCAGCAGTTGCCTGCTCCTGCGGTAAGCGAGCCTCCGGTCACAAGGCTCGATGAGCCCGTTGCCCATCAGGTTGCCTACGATTCCTGGGCTGCAGCCGATCTGGATGAGACCTCTACCGGCATGCCGGCGCTCGACGTTCCAGTTAACCCGCTTTTTGCCGCCAACACGAGCGCCGCGGACTATGAGAGCAGTGCAGCATATTCCGATTATTCCGATGGCCATGCTGACACCGGTCGCATCGAGACCGAGGATTATGGCACCGCATCGAGCGATTATCTCAACAATCCGTACGCCGCCACGCCTGCACCGGAATATGACCCGGAGGCCGCGTCCGCGCCGGCGTATACCAAAAGCACGGGCGAAGAGCGCTTCGCCGATTATTACGCCACGGAAAAGGCGCTGCGTTTTTCGGAGTTTCCGCAGGCAGTCAAGGTTGCCTTTATTGCCATTGTCATTGCCCTGCTCGGCGTGATCGCATTTGAGGGATTCCAGCTTTTCCGCAGCCCCACCGCGTCCGAATCGGCAACGCAGCAAAAAGAGGACGACAATCAGCACCTGGACATCAACACCCTCAAGGGCGACCCCAACGACGGAGACGACGAGTAGCGAGGGTTAAGGGAGGGCCGGAAGAGCCGGCGGCACGTTACGGCTCCAAAAGCCCTGCCATAAAGATGGGCAGATACAGCACGTCACCATCGCGGTGAAGATTGCATTCCGCAAGTACCAGGGCGCGATCGATTCCGTAGCCCTTCGTTGCCAGTGCGTTATCGAGCGCGGCATGGGACTTAAAGCTCTTGCCCGATTTGACCTCGATAGCAAACACTTCCCCATCGAGCGTCTCCTCAACAAAATCGAGCTCGCCAACCTTTTTCG
>JAIJJM010000070.1 GCA_022728415.1 Collinsella sp.
CAGACGGATTGTCTACTCAGCGGTCTCCTCAGCAGGAGCCTCCTCGGCAGCCTCGACCTTCTTGGGAGCAGCGGCCTTCTTGGGGGCCGGAGCAGCCTTCTTGGCCTTAGGCGTGCAAGGCTCGGTGACGAGCTCCATGATAACGATAGGAGCGTTGTCGCCCTTACGGTTACCGAGCTTCATGATGCGGGTGTAACCGCCGTTGCGGTCCTGCCACATACCCTGGGCAGCCTTGTCGAAAATCTCGCCAACGAGCTGTTTATCGCCGAGCTTGGCGATGGCCAGACGACGAGAGTGCAGATCGCCCTTCTTGGCCCAGGTGATGATCGGGTCGACGACCGAACGCAGCGCCTTAGCGCGGGTCTCGGTGGTCTTGATGCGGTCGTTCTCGAAGAGGGCCTTAGCAAGGCTCTTCTTCATGGCCTTGGTGTGGCTCGCATCGGTGCCGAGCTTCAGGCCCTTCTTAACGTTATGACGCATGGTCTAGTTTCTCCTCAAAAATGCGAAGCATTAAGCCTTCAGGCTCAGGCCCATGGACTCAAGCTTGTCCTTCACTTCCTCGATCGACTTAACACCGAAGTTACGGATGTTGAGCAGATCGTTCTCCGAGAACTCAACGAGCTGACGGACCGAGTGAATGCTGGCGCGCTTAAGGCAGTTATAGGAACGGACGGAAAGGTCCAGATCCTCGATCTGCTTGTCCAGCTCGGCGTTGTCGTTGGTGACCTCGGGAGCGAAGATCGAAGCCTCCTCCTCGACCTCGGGGGTCTCGGCAAGGTTCATAAAGGCAGCCATATGCTGGTTGATGATATTGGCAGCCTGGACCACGGCGTCGCGCGGAGCGATGGAGCCGTTGGTCTCGATCTCGAGGACAAGGCGGTCGTAGTCGGTGTGCTGACCGACACGGCAAGCCTCAACGAGCTTGGCGCAACGGGACACCGGCGAGTACAGCGAGTCGACGTGGATCACACCGATGGGATCGTTGTCGCGCTTGTTAGCCTCGCCAGAGACATAGCCGCGGCCATAGCCGATGCGCATGCTCATGGTGAGATGGCCACCCTCGGTGAGCGTAGCGATGTGCTGCTCGGGGTTGACCAGCTCAAACTCGGACGGAATAAAGAAGTCCGCACCGGTGACCTCACAGGGGCCGTCAACCGAGATGGTGGCGGTCGCCTCGTCGGTCGTGCCGAGAGCCCTGAAGACAAGACCCTTGACATTCAGGACGATGTCGGTGACATCCTCGACCATGTTAGGGATGGTCATGAACTCGTGCTGCGCGCCATCGATCTGAATAGCCTCGACGGCGGCACCCTCGAGCGAGGACAGAAGAACGCGACGAAGGGAGTTACCCAGCGTATCGCCGTAGCCACGCTCGAGCGGCTCAACGGAGACACGAGCAGACGTCTCGTTAATCTCTTCGACCTGAACCTGAGGCCTAATGAATTCTGACATGTATTACCTCCAGCCTCAGCAGCCCGGATGGACTACTTAGAGTAGAGCTCGACGATGAGCTGCTCGTTGATATCACCGCTGATCTGCTCACGCGTCGGCAGAGCGAGCACGTTACCAGACAGCTTCTCGATATCGACCTCGAGCCAGCCAGGGACCTCGAAACGCTCGGAGGAAATCAGAGCCTCCTTGATGGGGAGGAGGTCACGGAACTTCTCGCCGACAGCGACGACGTCACCGGCCTTGACGCGGTAGGACGGGATGTCCACGCGCTTGCCGTTCACGGTGAAGTGACCGTGACGGACGGACTGACGAGCCTCTTTGCGAGTACGGGCGAAACCAAGACGGAAGACGACGTTGTCGAGGCGAGACTCAAGGATGATCATGAGGTTCTCACCGGTGACGCCGTTCATCTTACGAGCCTTATTGAAGTAGCCGTGGAACTGCTTCTCCAGAACGCCATAAATGAACTTGACCTTCTGCTTCTCGCGCAGCTGCATGCCGTACTCAGATTCCTTGCGACGGCGCTTGGGCTGACGGATAGATTCCTTCTTGCTGCTGTAACCGAGCTCAGCGGGATCGATCCCGAGCTGACGGCAGCGCTTAAGAACAGGAGTCCTGTCGATTGCCATATTGATACGATCCTTTCAGTTACACGCGGCGACGCTTCTTGGGGCGGCAGCCGTTGTGCGGGATGGGGGTCTTGTCCTGGATGCTCGAGACCTCGAGGCCAGCAGCCTGGAGGGAGCGGATGGCGGTCTCACGACCGGAGCCGGGGCCCTTGACGAAGACGGAAACCTTCTTCATACCGTGCTCCATGGCCTGCTTGGCAGCAGCCTCGGCAGCCATCTGGGCAGCGAACGGCGTGGACTTACGGGAGCCCTTGAAGCCCACCTGGCCAGCCGACTTCCAGGAAATGACGTTGCCCTGGGGATCGGTGATCGAAACGATCGTGTTGTTGAACGTAGAACGAATGTGAGCCTGGCCCACGGAGATGTTCTTACGGTCCGCGCGCTTCAGACGGGCAGCGCGAACGTTCTTCTTAGCAGTAGCCATCTATCTAGCGCTCCTTATTTCTTCTTCTTAGCACCGATCTGACGCTTCGGGCCCTTACGGGTACGAGCGTTAGTGTGGGTGCGCTGGCCGCGGACCGGGAGGCCCTTGCGGTGACGAAGGCCGCGGTTGCAGCCGATGTCCATAAGGCGCTTGACGTTCTGGTTGCGCTCACGGCGGAGGTCACCCTCAACCATGATCTGATTCTTATCGATATAATCGCGGATGGCGTTTACCTCATCCTCGGTGAGGTCCTTAACGCGCGTATCCACGTTAACGTTGCACTCGACGCAAATCTTCGTCGCAGTGGTGCGGCCGATGCCGTAAATGTAGGTCAGACCGATCTCAACGCGCTTCTCACGCGGGAGGTCGACACCATTAATACGGGCCAACGTAGTCTCCTCTCTTAACCCTGACGCTGCTTATGACGGGGGTTCTCGCAAATGACGAGGACCTTGCCATGGCGCCTAATGATTTTGCACTTATCGCACATCTTCTTGACCGAAGGACGTACCTTCATCGTTCTTCCTTTCGGTAGCGCTCGAACTACTTCCCTACTATCTACTCGCCCAGCCGCAGGCGTTTAAAACTATGGCTGGTCTTCACACACAAACCGACCGTAGGTTGAGCTAAGCCTGCAGTCGGAGAAGGAGTGCGTGTATGCGTGCCGCTATTTATAGCGATAGGTGATGCGGCCGCGGGTCAGGTCGTACGGGGAAAGCTCCACGACAACCCTGTCACCGGGGAGAATACGGATGTAATTCATTCGGATCTTGCCAGAAATGTTGCACAGAACCGAATGACCGTTCTCGAGCTCGACCTTAAACATGGCGTTGGGCAACGGCTCCTTTACCGTACCCTCGAGCTCAATTGCGTCTTCCTTCTTCACAAGCAATCATCTTTCTCTAGAAAACGACAGCGATTGAGTATTCTACAATACGTGCGCACGTATCGTTATATCTTCGTAATGGCTCCACAACTACGTGGAACTTGTTACATTTGGAATGTAAATGCCGACGAATTTGAACGCGGCCCCTACATCTCGCCTCCTTGCAAGGAACACCAAGCGCCTTGGGCGTCGGTAGTGAGAATCACCGGGCCGTCATCGGTGATGGCGACGGTGTTCTCGTAGTGCGCGGCGGGCAGGTGGTCGTTGGTCGTGACGATCCAACCATCGGAGCCCGTGCTCACATGATTGGATCCCATCGTAACCATCGGCTCGATGGCGATGACCATACCGGCCTGGAGACGAACGCCCCTCCCCTTCTTTCCGTAATTCGGAACGTTGGGGTCCTCGTGCATCACATGGCCAATACCGTGCCCCACATAATCGCGAAGCACGCCATAGCCGTGAGACTCGGCGAGAGACTGGACGGCATAACCAATGTCCCCAATATGGTTACCGGGAACAGCCTGCTCGATTGCAGCCTTAAGGCAATCGCGCGTAACCTCGCACAGGGCCTTGGCCTCGGGCGTAGGGGTACCGACGAAAAACGTCCAAGCGTTATCGCCGACCCAACCGTCGACAACGGCACCCGTATCGATGGAGATGATATCGCCATCACGCAGGATCATGTCGGGATTGGGAATACCGTGCACCACGGCGTCGTTAATCGACGCACAAATGGTACCGGGGAACCCGCCGTAGCCCTTAAAGGCCGGGGTGCCACCATGCATGCGGATAATCTGCTCCGCAAGCTGATCAAGTTCAAAAGTCGAAACACCAGGGCGAACCATGGCTCCAACGTGGCGGAGCGCCATCTTCGATAGCGCTCCTGCCTTCTTCATCTGCTCGATTTGCGTTGCAGACTTAATCTTGATCATAGACCGAGAGCCTCTTTGACATCCCCGTACACGGTCTCGCGAGCCTGGTCACCGTTGACCGACTTGAGCAGACCCTGGCCACGATAGTAGTCGACGAGCGGACTCGTGGACTTCTCGTAAACGTCGAGACGGTTCTTGATGGTCTCGGGCTTGTCGTCGTCGCGCTGATACATCTCGCCTGCGCACTTGGGGCAGGTGGCATCGGCGGCGGTGCCGGTGTAGCCGCAGGCGCGGCAGGTGCGACGCGAAGACAGACGGTCGATGATGACCTCGGGGGCCACGTCGACCAGAAGGGCGCAGTCGATCTCGCGACCCAGGGCGGAGAGCTCGGAATCGAGTGTCACAGCCTGAGCGGTATTGCGCGGGAAGCCGTCGAGAATGAAACCCTGCTGGGCGTCGTCGGCGGCAAGGCGCTCCTTGACAAGATCAATCACGAGCTGATCGGGAACGAGCTCGCCGGCGTCCATGTACTTCTTAGCCTGAACACCGAGCTCGGTGCCACCCTTGACGGCGGCACGCAGCAGGTCGCCCGTGGAAATGTGAGCGACGCCAAACTCGGCAACGAGCTCCTGTGCGACGGTGCCCTTACCGGCACCCGGAGCTCCGAGCAAAACGAGGTTCATGAGCAATCCTCCTCTAGCCTATTTAAAGAATCCATCGTAATCATACATCTTGATCTGGCCTTCGAGCTTATCGAGCGTGTCGAGCACGACGCCGACCATGATGAGGATGGACGTGCCGCCAAATGCCTGGATCAGATGATTACCCGTGAAGGAGAAGATGATCGAAGGCACGATGGCGATGAGCGCCAAAAAGACAGCGCTGGGAAGCGTAATCTTGTTGAGCGCGTTCTTGATGTAGGCCGCGGTGGCCCTACCCGGACGGACGCCCGGAATAAAGCCGCCCTGCTTCTTAAGATTGTCGGCCGTGTCATCGGGGTTGAACACCATGGAGGTGTAGAAGTACGCGAAGAACACGATGAGGACAACATTAAGCACCCAGTTGAGCCAACCGGTCGAAAGCGCAGAGGCAACTGCCTGAATCCACCCGATGCCGGGGAAGAACACGGCAATCTGAGCCGGGAAGTACAGCAGCGCCGAAGCGAAGATGATCGGCACGACACCCGCGGTGTTGACCTTGATGGGCAGGTAGGTGGTCTGGCCACCCATCATGCGACGGCCCACGACGCGCTTAGCGTAGGAGACCGGGATGCGGCGCTGGCCGCGCTCAAGGAAAACGATCAGCGGGATAACCAGCAGGATGATGGCGCAGATGATCACCATGGTGATGATGCCACCGGCATTGCCCTTGGTGCTGGAGAAGATAGCCTGCGGAAGACCGGCCATGATGTTCGCAAAGATGATCAGCGACATGCCATTGCCGATACCGCGCTGGGTGATGAGCTCACCAATCCACATGATCAGCATGGCGCCCGCAGTGAGCGTGCCGACGATCATGAGGTCGAAGATAATCTCGGGAGCGCCGGCGCCATGAAAGCTAATGCCGAAGCTCTTAAAGAGGAAGAGGTAACCCACGGAGTTGAGGATTGCCAGAGCCAGGGTGAGGTAACGCGAATACTGCGTAATCTTGGTCTGACCGACCTCGCCCTCGCGGGCAAGCTCATGCAGGGAAGGCACAACGGCCTGGAGCATCTGGAGGATGATCGAGCTGGTGATGTAAGGCATGATGCCCAGAGAAAACACCGACACATAGCTCAACGCGCCGCCAGAGAAAAGATTCAGGAGGGCCATAGCACCTGCGGCGACCGAATTGTTATCGGTCGAGAAAAGGCCCAGCATCCCCTGGAAGGGAATGCCGGGCACAGGAACGTGCGCACCAATGCGGTACACGACGAGCATAGCTATGGTAAAAAGAATCTTTTCGCGCAATTCTTTGATGCGGAAAGCATTCTTAAGACCATTTAGCACGGCAGCTCGACCTTTCCGCCGGCGGCCTCGATCTTGGCCTGCGCAGAAGCGCTGACCTTGTCGACCTTGACCGTGAACTTCTTGGTGAGCTCACCATTGCCGAGCACCTTGACGGGCTCGAACTCGCTCTTGGTGATGCGAGCAGCCTTAAGAGCGGCGCCGTCGATCACAGCGCCATCCTCGAACTTACGCTCGAGACGCTCGACGTTGACAGCGGTGTACTCGATACGACGGGGGTTGCGGAAGCCCGGAAGCTTGGGCAGGCGCATAGCCAGCGGAGTCTGGCCACCCTCGAAGCCGGCACCCTTGGTGCCACCAGAGCGAGAGCCCTGGCCCTTCTGGCCGCGGCCAGAAGTAGTGCCGTGACCCGAAGAATTGCCACGGCCGACGCGCTTGCGGTTCTTGGTGGAACCGGGCGCGGGAGTAAGATCGTGAAGCTGCATTTGCTACTCCTCTACAATCTCGACAAGGTGCTTGACCTTGAAGATCATGCCGCGGACGGACTCGTTGTCAGCAATCTCGCGAACCTCGCGGATCCTGTGGAGACCGAGGGCACGGACAGTACGGACCTGGTCCTGCTTGCAACCGTTGGTGCTGCGGACCTGCTTGATCTTAATGGTGTCAGCCATGCTTAGTTCTCCTTACCGACGAACATCTCGGAGACCGTCAGGCCACGGCGAGCCGCGACGTCCTCAGGGCTGGAGAGCTCCTTGAGGCCCTCGACGGCAGCCTTGATGATGTTGAGGCCGTTGTCGGTACCGAGGGACTTGGACAGGACGTTCTTGATGCCAGCAAGCTCAAAGAGGGGACGCACGGCGCCGCCGGCGATAACGCCGGTACCCTCGACAGCGGGCTTGATGATGATACGGCCGGCACCAAAGTGGCCGAGAACCTCGTGAGGGATGGTGCCCTGCTCGGTCACCGGCACGTGGAACATGTTCTTCTTGGCATCGAGAGACGCCTTGGAGATGGCCAGGGGCACCTCAGCGGACTTGCCCATGCCAACGCCGACGTTGCCCTTGCCGTCGCCAACGACGACGAGAGCGACGAGACTCATGCGACGACCGCCCTTGACGGTCTTCGACACGCGGTTGATGTAAACGACGCGCTCCTCGAACTCGGAGGCCTCGCGCTGCTGCTTCTGATTACGAGCCATGTGCTACATACCTCCTAGAACTCGAGACCGGCGGCACGAGCACCGTCGGCGAGGGCCTTGACGCGGCCATGGTAGATACGGCCACCGCGATCGAAGGCGACCTTGGTGATGCCGGCCTCGATGGCGCGCTTGCCAACGAGCTGACCGACCTTCTCCGCAGCCTCCTTGTTCGAGGTGTGGGTGCCCTTGAACTCTGCCTCGAGGGTCGAGGCAGAGACGAGCGTCAGGCTGGAGCCCTTGCTGTCGTCGATAATCTGGGCATAGATGTTGGCGTTAGTACGGGTCACGCGAAGACGCGGACGCTCGGCAGTACCCGAGACCTTGCCGCGAACACGACGCTGACGACGCTTGAGGCCTTCCAGCTTCGCCTTATGCTTGTTCATACGTAAACTCCTAAAAAGGTTGATCTTGCCAGCACCTGACGGGGTGCTGGTCTTATGCGAGTGAGCCGGTTACGACTACTTGGCGGCCTTACCCAGCTTGCGGCGGATGTGCTCGCCAACGTAGTGGATACCCTTGCCCTTGTAAGGCTCGGGAGGACGATGGCCGCGGATCTCGGCGGCGATCTGACCGACCTGCTGCTTGTTGATACCCTTGACGTTCACGTGGGTGTTGTCGGGAACCTCGAAGGTGATGCCCTCGGGAGCCTCGACGATCACGGGGTGCGAGAAGCCCAGGGAGAACTCGAGGTTCTTGCCCTTCTGCTGCACGCGGTAACCGACGCCGGCAAGCTCGAGCTTCTTCTCGAAGCCCTCGGAAACGCCAACAACCATGTTGTGGATGAGGGCGCGGGTGAGGCCGTGGCGGGCACGGGTCTCACGCTCGTCGTCGGGACGGGAAACGGTGAGGACGTTGTCCTCGACGTTGATAGCGAGCTTCTCAAAGACATCGAGCTCGAGCTGGCCCTTGGGGCCCTTGACGACAACGTTGTTGCCGTTGACTGCCACTTCGACTCCGGCGGGAATCTGGACAGGCTTATTACCGATACGAGACACGGTGATCTCCTTTCCTTCTACCTACCGAGCGAATTACCAGACGT